>LCIO01000001.1:170717-382930 GCA_001001115.1 Candidatus Wolfebacteria bacterium GW2011_GWA1_44_24
GCGACTTCTTCCCAGTTAAAAGCAGTTTACAACCCGAAGGCCTTCATCCTGCACGCGGCGTCGCTCCATCAGGCTTTCGCCCATTGTGGAATATTCTCGGCTGCTGCCACCCGTAGGTGTACGGACCGTGTCTCAGTTCCGTCGTTGGGGAACAGGCTCTCACCCCCCCTACCGGTCATAGCCTTGGTGAGCCATTACCTCACCAACTAGCTGATCGGGCCCAGGCCATTCCTAAAGCGTCTTGCGACTTTAATCCGAATGTTGCATCGGATACTATGGAAAATTAGTCCGCCTTTCGACGAATTATGTTCCACTTTAGGGTATGTACCAAGGTATTACTAACTCGTTCGCCACTATCCATTTTCTTCCCTTAATTTGATGTAATCTCATCTTGTTCAAAAAATGGATCGTTCGACTTGCATGCCTTATCCACGCCGCCAGCGTTCATCCTGAGCTAGGATCAAACTCTCAAAAAAAGTAGCATAGTAGAAAGTAGTAAGTAGAAAGCAAAAAAAATTGCTGACTACTGACTACCTACTACAACCTACTTCAAATATAATTGGGACAATTGAAAAAATTTTGATTGTATTATTAAATTTTCAAACTGCTTTCCGTTACCGCGCATAAACCATTATAGACAACACCTCTCTCTTGTCAACCCCTAAAAACATTGTTAATATACGAGTTATGAAAAAAAATATACATCCTGAATACTTTTCTTCCGCCAAAGCCAAATGCGCTTGCGGCGCCGTTTTTACCATTGGTTCGACAAAGCCGGAAATTCACACGGAAATCTGCGGACGCTGTCATCCTTTTTACACCGGCAAAAAAAAACTAGTTGACGCTATGGGCCGCGCCGAAAGATTCAAATCCCGCGTCAGCAAGAAAAAAGAATCTCCGAAGAAAAAAGTGAGAGTAAGGAAATTAAAATCCTAACTCGCAATAATTTTCAAATGAATAAAATTATTGTTGAAATACGCGCCGGCGCGGGCGGCGACCAAAAGAAATCAGACCGCTATTTTTGCCAAAAAAAACAAATATTATTATAAATAAAATTATCTTAGAAATCAGAGCGGGAACCGGCGGCGATGAAGCCGCTATTTTTGCCGGCAATTTGGTAAGAATGTACCAAAAATACGCCGCTCGAATGGGTTGGAAATTTTCCGTTCTCGACACCAATCAAACCTCGCTTGAAGGATATAAAATATTTGTCGGAAAAATCGAAGGGCAAGGCGTTTATGAAAATTTGAAGCAAGAATCCGGCGTTCATCGGATTCAAAGAATCCCCAAAACCGAAAAAGCCGGCCGGGTCCACACTTCAACGGCCACGGTTGCCATCCTTCCCGAAGTGGAAGCCAAAGAAGTAAATATTAGTCCCGATAATTTGGAAACCACTTTTTCCCGAGCCGGCGGACCGGGCGGGCAAAATGTCAATAAAGTGGAAACCGCCGTCAGAATTTTACATAAACCCAGCGGCATCGTTGTTTCTTCCCGTGCCGAACGGTCCCAACACGCCAACCGCGAAGCGGCTTTAACGGTTTTACGCGCCAAATTATATGAAGCGCAAAAACAAAGCGAAGCGCAAAAATTAGGCGCCAACCGCAAAGAACAAATCGGCGCCGCCGAACGGGCGGAAAAAATCAGAACTTATAATTTTCCAGATGATAGAATTACCGACCACCGCATCAATAAAAAATGGCATAATATTGAACGCATTTTAGACGGAGACCTTGACCCGATTATCAAAGCGTTCAAAAAATCTTCTTAAGAAGTCAAAATCGCGATATCGTCTTCAAATTGCTGAGCGCGGGAAATAACTCTGGCGCCGTAAGTCCAAAGATACCTTTGCCAACGGGAGCCGGCATAATATCTGGCTGCCGCGATTCTTTCCTGGGCCAAGCTGGCGTTAGCCGCGCCGGCGTCTTTCAAATACAAAGCGGTGGCCGTAAAAGCATCTTCGTTTTTCCAGGGCGAAGGCGGATTATTGCCGGTAATCTCCGTTATTCGGCTCTTATATATGTTCCAGGTGGAAGGAATAAATTGCGCCGGTCCCATCGCGCCGCCGTAAGCTCCGTCAGCGTTGGCGCAAGAAACTTTTATCACTCCTGATTCGACATTGCTCGTTAAACCCAATTCCCAGATAATTTCCAAAAATATCGGGATATCGCGTTTCGGATGCATCGCCGTTTTATAATCGCATTGGCCGACATTTTTGCCTAAAGCCGATTCCCTGTCCAAGACCGCCAAAATCAACGCCGCCCGCACACCGGTCGCTTTTTCGGCATATTTTGCCAATTGATAAGCTTCTTCAAAAGAAAGTTCGCCGCCGCCAAGCAATTTAAAAATTTGTTTTCGGATTTCAGCCGCGGTTTTTTTGGTTTCAACCAGAATTTTTTGGTATTCCGATTCCCTCCCCTTGGTGACTTTAAGCAAAGTATTTTTGTCTTCCTGAGTTTTTTGAATGCTCGTTTTTTGAGCATCCTGATAAGATTTTAACGCGGTTGCGTCAGAACGCTCCAAAGCCAGCGCTTCTTTTTCATCAACCAATTGATCTTTCAAAGACGTGATTTTTTCCAGAACGGTTTTCAAATTATCCTGAACGGACAAAAGATTGTTCAAATCGTTGAAAAAATCCGAAAGCTGAGGATTGGCCAAAAGCACTTCGAGCATTTTTTTATTGCCGCTTTCGTAAATGTTTTGCAGAGTTTCCGATAAAGCTATTTTGTTGAAATCAATGTCTTTTTGAGTGGAATCGATTTTCGATTGGGTAACGCCTATTTCCTCATCAAGCCTTTTAAGATTTAAGACAACGGCTTTTATCTGAAGATTAAGTTTGGCGATTTTAGCGTTAAGTTTTTCAACTTCGGATTTAAGAGTGTTTCCCTGTTTTTTTAAATTTGCGATAGTTGTTTCGTATTCATCTATCTGATTTTCATATTTTTCAAGTTCCGCTTCCAATGTTTTTCTTTTATCTTCATTCTCGACGCTGGAAGCGGCCAGAGAGACGACTGTTGGCGCTTTAACCAGCCCGAAAACAAAAGGAAGAGCGACGATAAAAATCAAAATGATTCCCGTAAAAGATTTTAAGGAAATGAAAAAAAATTCGCCTTTTTTGAGACTGACTCTGGGAGAGAGACGCCGAAAAGAATTTAAACCAGAGTCTTTTTTTATGTCGATTAAGACGCGAGGTCTTAACATTTTACAATTATTTTGTTTTTTCCTCGGTTTCTTTTTCTTTTTCCCTTAATTCTTTCTTTTCTTCGGTTTCCACTTTTACTTCTTCAACGCCTGCCGGTCCGGCCGGAATTTCTTCTTCTTTGGCCATTTCCGTAACGGTGGCGATTACGGTTTCCGGAGCAACCAAAACTTTGACTTCTTTAGAGATTTTCAAATCTTTGACAAAAACGCTCGCGCCGATGTCTGAAATAGCGTTGATATCAACTTGAAAATTATGAGGCAAATCTCCGGGCAAAGCTTCTACTTCTATTTCGTGCATCGCTTTGACCAAAATTCCGCCTTTTTCCCTGATTGCCGTTGATTCACCGACGAATTCCAGAGGAATTCGCGCCCGGATTTTTTCATTCATCTTGACGCTGTAAAAATCAATGTGGGAAATTTCGTCGGTAAAAGCGTTTTTATCGATGTCATGAATTAAAACATTGAATTCTTTTTCTCCGACCTTCAGTTTAATGACGGTATTTTCGCCGGCTTCTTTGAAAAGGCGCGAAAATTCTTTGGCCGAAACGCCGAGATGCAAATTTTCCAATCCATGGCCGTAAAGCTCGGCCGGAATCAAGCCCGTTTTACGCAAGGATTTGTTTTTCTTTCCGAATATTTCTCTTTTTTGAACGATAAGTTCCATATGGTTTTCAGCGATTATTTTTACCTTTGATGATTTCATCAATCACGCCGTATTCTTTGGCTTCCTGAGCAGTCAGATAAAAATCGCGGTCCGTGTCTTTTTCTATTCTCGTCAGCGGCTGACCGGTATGTTTTACCAAAATCTGATTAACCCGGTCTTTAATTTTAAGAATCTGGCGGGCGGCGATTTCCACTTCCACGGCCTGGCCGCCGGCTTCGCCCATTACCTGATGAAGCAAGATTTCCGAATTGAGTAAAGCAAATCGTTTGCCTTTTTTACCGGCCGAAAGCAAAACCGCGGCCGCCGAAGCCGCCAAGCCCATGCAAATCGTCGAGACATCCGGCTTAATATATTGCATTGTATCGTAAATCGCCATGCCGGCGGTTACCAACCCACCGGGGCTGTTGATGTAAAGAGTGATGTCTTTTTTGAAATCTTCGTGCTCCAGAAAAAGCATCTGGGCAATAATGCTGTTTGCTGTCTGGTCGGTAACCGGACCGCCGAGAAAAATAATCCGGTCTTTCAAAAGACGGGAATAAATGTCGTAAGCGCGTTCGCCGTATTGAGATTTTTCTATAACGGTAGGAATCAAATTCATAAAAATTTTATTTTTTTTGTTTGTACGCTTCTCGCGCTTTATTAATTTCTTCTTTGGCTTTTACCGATCCTTCCCAGCCGAAAATTTTGACTTTTTTGCCTTCCAATTCTTTGTAGGCCTCAAAAAAATGGGCTATTTCTTTCAAGGAATGTTCGTGGGTGGCTTTAATGTCTTCAATGTCTTTAATATTGTCAAAACGCGGATTGTCCACCTGAACGCCTAAAATTTTATAATCTTCATCCCCGTTGTCAACCATTTTTAAAATCCCGATGGGCCGGACTTTAACCGCGCAGCCGGGAAAAAGCGGGTCGCTGCCGAAGACAAGCGTATCCAGATGGTCGCCGTCCGCGGATAAAGTTTCCGGAATAAAGCCGTAATCTGTCGGATAATGCATCGGCGAAAAAAGAACGCGGTCAAGCTTAATCATCCCGCTTTCTTCGTCAAATTCATATTTATTCTGGCTGTTTTTTGGAATTTCAACAATAACGTTGAATTCCTCGGGCGCGTTTTCGCCAATGGACATTTTGAACATAAAATAATTTTACTCTTTTTCTTCGCTTTTTTCAATTTCAGAACCGGCTTCGGCGATTCCTTCGGCCACCGCTTCTTCCGGCCGCGAAAGCGAACGCACGTCTATCTTCCAACCCGTGAGTTTTGCCGCCAGCCGCACATTTTGCCCCCCCTTGCCGATAGCCAAACTTAACTGGTCTTCTGGAACAAAAACCCGGGCTTCGCGGCGGGGCAAAATTTCCACTGCCTTGGCTTTAGCCGGCGATAAAGCCGCGGCCACAAATTTATCTGGGTTTTCCGACCATTCAATAATGTCGATTTTTTCATTGCCTAATTCATTGGTTACGGCCATCACGCGCGTCCCCCGCTGACCAACGCAAGCGCCAACCGGATCCACTCCCTCAACTTTTGAATCAACCGCTATTTTTGTCCGATTGCCGGGCTCCCGAGCAATCGCTTTGATTTCCACCGTGCCTTCGTGAATTTCCGGCACCTCCAACTCAAATAACTTGCTGACAAACTTGGGATGAGATCTCGAAAGGACCAATCCCGGCGACCTCCCGCTTTCTTCTTGAACCGCCAAAAGATAAAATTTCAATCTCTCACCGATACGATAATATTCGCCGGGTATGGTTTCATTAAAAAACATCACTCCGACCGCCCGGCCGATGTCGACAAAAACATTGCCGCGCTCAATGCGCTGAATGACTCCTGAAACGATTTCTCCTTCTTTTCCGGCATATTCTTTTTTGATTGATTCCCTTTCCGCTTCCCTAATTTTCTGCAAGACCACCTGTTTGGCCGCTTGAGCGGCAATACGACCAAAATCTTCGCGCTCCTCTAAAGGAAATTCCAATTCTTCGTCAATCTTAACGTCGGATTTAACGGCTTTCGCTTCGTCAAGAAAAATATGCCTTTCCGAATTGTAAAGCGGCAAAAGTTCTTTTTCACTCTCCTTACTCTTATCTTCAATTTCCGGTTCTTTCCCCTCTTCCTTCACTCTTACCGTTGTTTCATCAACCACGGTTCTTATTTTCCAAAATTTAAAACTGCCGGTTTTGAAATTGATTTCGGCTTTGATGTTTTCTCCCCTTTTCCCGAATTCCTTGCGGTAAGCGGCGGCCACGGCCGATTCCACGGCTTCTGCGACCATCGATTTATCGATGCCCCGCTCATCGGCGATTTGTTCTATAACTCTGTTTAGATTTTTGATGTCCATATTATGACAATAAAGTCCGCTCTTGGCGGACTTTAATCAAGATAAATTATATGGCAGAAAATAAAAATTGTCAATTCTCGCGCCGCCATTCATCAATTTTTTTATGATTTCCTGAAAGAAGAATTTTTGGAACTTTATATTTTTTCCCTTTGTATTTAAGAACTTCCGGCCGGGTGTAAACCGACAATCCGGCGCCATACCGCTTCTCTTCCAATGATTCTTGCTTGCCTAAAACGCCGGGGATTTGACGGGAAACCGCGTCAATTAAAACCATTGCCGGCAATTCGCCGCCGGTCAAAACATAGGGTCCGACACTTAAATTTTCAATTTTTAATTTTAAATTTTCAATTACTTTTTCCACTCTGGCGTCGATTCCTTCATATCGGCCGCAGATTAAAATCAGATTGTCGTAATTTTTCGCCAAATTTGCCGCCGTCTTATTATTAAATTGTTTTCCTCCCGGAGTAAATAAAATAACTTTGATTTTCTTTTTTGACGCTTGACGATTGATATTTGACACGGCCTTAATAATCGGCTCAACTGTTATTACCATTCCCGGCCCGCCGCCGAACGGACGATCATCCACTTTGCGATGCTTGTCTTTCGTAAAATCCCGCAAATTATGGATTTTAATATCAACCAATTTATTTTTTTGGGCGCGCTTCAAAATAGACTCATTTAAATATGATCCGCCTTTGGCGGAGAAAATCTTCGGGAAAATTGTAATAATATCAAAACGCATATAAATATATTTTAAAACAAAAATCCCGCTTTTGACAGCGGGATTTTTAAAATTTGATTAAATATTTCCGGTTTCTCTTTCAACTAAAGGCCTTTCTCTCGTTGAACCTTCCGGTTCGGCTATTTTCAGATTGACTCGGGCGTTGTTTTTAACTCCGACTATCCTTAACAATGACCGGATTGCCTGAGCCGTTAATCCCCTTCGGCCGATAACTTGAGCCATATCGGTCGGATGAACATGAAGAGTCAAAAGCACTCCCATCTCATCGACTTTCCGCTCAACTTTCACTTCATCGGGATGATCAACAATAGACTGAACGACGAATTCAAGAAATTTCTGGTCTCTTCCTTCCATAACTATATGTCTTTAATTCTGATTTTCTTCCGACCTTTTATATTGCTAAAACAATATCATTTTCAACGATAAAATCAAGCCGCAACCGGCGCTTCCGGCGCTTTAGCTTCCAAAACCGGCTCTTCGGAAGATTTTTTGGAAACCTTGTGCATCGGTCTTTTCTGTCCTTTAAGCACGCCTGCTTTAATCAATAAATTATAAACTCTGTCCGTCGGCTGAGCGCCGTTTTTCAGGCGGTATTCGATTCTTTCTTTGTTAATTTTCAATTCGTTGCTGTGAGGATTAAACCAGCCCAAATCTTCGATAAATCGACCAAAAACCTTTGACCGCTTTTCAGACACGATAATTCTGAAAGTCGCATACCCCTTTTTCCCAATTCTTTTTAATTTAATGGCTAACATGATAGCTTATAGCTTATAATTTATGGCTTTTGATTGTCAAGTTTTAATGACAACACTTTTGATGTGCCGTCTTCATTCATTGTCACGCCATACAACACATCGGCAATTTCCATTACCGCCCGATTGTGGGTAACAACGATAAACTGGGTTTGGGAAACGGATTCTTTGACGAGGTTGGCGAAGCGGCGAGAATTTCTTTCGTCAAGCGCCGCGTCAATTTCGTCCAAAACCAGAAAGGGCGGCGGAGACACGGAAATTAAAGCGAAAAGCGCGGCGACGGAAACCAAACTTTTTTCTCCGCCGGAAAGCATTTCCAAATTGGTAATTTTCTTCTTCGGCAAATTCAATTCAATTTCAATGCCGATTTTTTCTTCCTGTTCTTGTTCTTCCCCATCGCCCGTTTCATCGTTATCGCTTTCATTTTCACCGCTACTGTCATCGTTCTTAACTTTTAACTTTGAACTTTTAATTTTTAATTTAGCATGGCCTCCTTCAAACATCAACCGGAAAAAATGATCGAATTTCTCGTTGATTAAATGGATGGCTTTATTGAATTCGTTTTTAATTTTTTCTTTCAATTCTTTAATTAAAATTTTTAAATCATCTGAAGCTTTCTCCAGATCTTCAACTTGAGAAGATAAAAAATTGTGGTGTTTTTCGACGGTTTCGGCTTCTTTAAGCAAAAATTCGTCAATTTCGCCGATATTGGCAAGTTCGGCGCGAAGTTTGAACATTTGCTTCTCCACTTCCATTAAATTCGGTTCCCCATTTTTTATTTCCGATTTTCCCAGTTCTTCTATTCTTCTTCCCGCTTGACTCATCTGAACTTCCAAATCCCGGAATTTCAAATCCAATTTTTCTTTTTCAAAAAGAATTTTTTGTTTTTGGCTTTCCAAAACAGACAATTCATCTTTCTTTTGTTCAAAAAAACCGTAGGCTTTCTGAAAACGCTTGTTGAATTCTTCCAAACCGAGAGCGATTTCGGATTCCGATTTTTCGACCTCTTTTATGCCTTCTTCCGCGGTTCCAATTTCTTTAATAAGACCTTGCCGAGATTCTTCTAATTCCCTTAATTCTTCTATTTTTCTGTTTTGCGGCCGATTCAAAAAATCGTCTATTCTGGAAATTAATCTTTCAATCATTGCCGCGGCTTCCTTGATTTCTTCCAACGCGAGACCATCCTTGAGACCATCTTTGATTTCTCCGATAAAGTTTAAAATCTCTCCTTCGCCGAAAGAACCGCCGGCTTCTTGATTTCCCAAAATTTCCAATTTAGCCTCTAAGCGGCTCAATTCTTTCTGAATTTTCAAATACTTTTCCGATAATTCGTTTTTCCGGCTTCGGAGCAAATTCAAATTATGGGGGCTGGATTGTCCTTCTATTTTTTTGACCTCGCTTTCGAAAATTCTCAATTCTGATATTTTCTCCGAAATCCGTTTTTCCAGCGCTTTCAAATCAAATTCAATTTTTTGTTTTTCTTCGTTAATCCCGCCGGCTTTGAAAGAAAAATAATTGTCTTCCAATTCTTTTAATTCTTTTTCCACTTCCGCTCTTTTCTGCCACTTAACGGTTTGGCGTTTGAGCATCCTTAAACGCGGAATAACTTCTTCAATCATCGCTTTCACTTTTTCCAGATTGAAATTGGTATTTTCCAATTTTCTTTCAGCTTCGGATTTTTTTATCTGGAACTCCCTCAGTCCCAAAACTTCTTCGATCATCACCCGTCTTTCTTCCGGCGAAACCCGGACAAACAAATCGCTTGAACCCTGATTGATAACGGTCAATCCTTTGGTGCCAAGCCGGCTGCGGGCGAAAAAATCAATTATATCTTTGAGGCGCGTTTCGGATTTATTGAGAAAATATTGCGAAACACCGTCGCGGCTTACGCGGCGTAAAACTAATATTTCGCTGAAGTCAATTTGGGAAAAACCGGAACTGTTATCAAAAAAAAGCCCAACCGAAGCCATTCCAACTCTCGATCTTTTCGGGGTGCCAGCAAAAATCAGATTTTCTATTTTTGAGCCGCGCAAATTTTTCGCTTCGCGTTCTCCCAAAAGCCAGCGAATAGCGTCGATAATATTTGATTTGCCGGAACCGTTCGGCCCAACAATCGCCGTAATGCCTTTGGGAAATTCCAAAACGGTCTTTTGGGCAAAAGATTTGAATCCGTTAAGTTCGAGGGATTTAAGAAACATGCTTCAACGCGTTCTTTGCCGCTTCCACTTCCGCTTCCTGTTTGGAGAAGCCATCGCCCTGAGCAACCAATTTTTCTCCGAAATACGCGCCAACCGTAAAAATTTTGGCGTGATCCGGACCTTTTTCGGACAAAACTAAATAAATCGGAGTAATTTTAAGCTTTTCCTGCACTATTTCCTGAAGCAAGCTTTTTGGATCTTTATATAATTTTTTCTCAATTACTTCCCCGAGATGATTCATCACCGAAACATTGATGATTTTTTTTGCCGTTTCGTATCCGGCATCAAGATAAATAGCCCCCAAAAGAGCTTCAAAAGCGTTGGCTAAAATCACATCCCGGGCTTTACCGATATCTTTAGCCTCTCCTTTTGAAAGCAGGATATAATTATTCAGTTCGATTTCTTTGGCAACATCGGCGAGCATCTGATAATTAACCAGAGCCGAACGGATGCTGGTTAAATCTCCTTCAGAAAAATCCGGATATTGATGAAAAAGATTTTCGGTAACCGCTAATTCCAAAACGGCGTCCCCTAAAAATTCCAGGCGCTCGTTATGGGGCGTTTCCCGTGAAGGATTCTCGTTCAAGTAAGAACGGTGGGTTAAAGATTCTTTCAATAAATTTTTATTATTGAAGACAACGTCTAATTTTTGTTCTAATTGAGATAAATCCAATTTTTAGAAATTCCAAATCACAAATTCCAAATAACAAAAATTTATTTGGGATTTGGCGCTTGTGATTTGGGATTTAATTCTTTATACACCGTTCCCAAAACTCCGTTAACGAATTTAGAAGAATTTCCGCCGCTGTAATTTTTCGCCAATTCAATCGCTTCATTAATGGCCACTTTTTCGGGGACTTCGGCTTTATCGGCATAAAGCAATTCATAGAGCCCGATGCGCAGAATATTGCGGTCGACAATGGAAATCTGGTTTATCGGCCAAGCCGGCGCGGCCTTTTCAATAACTTTGTCAATATCCTTAATATGTTCTATCACTCCTTTGACAATCCGCCAGACAAAATCCGGCTCGTTAATGCCAGCGCCGAATTCTTTAATATTGCGTTCAACAATTTCCGTCAAATCCTTTTCTTTATTGTAAAAATCCCATTCATAAAGGGATTGAAGCGCGATTGAGCGGGCAATGTGTCGAGTGGCCATTTTACTTCTTTATTTTCAACTTCGGCTCCTTTATTATTTTTCCTTTATAATTTCCGCAACTGACGCAATAACAATGGGGCAAGACAGGATGCTGGCAATTTTGACAAACGAAAATCTGGCTCGATTTCAAAGCCAAATGCGACCTTCTTCGGCCGACTTTTGATTTTGTATGATGTTTTACCGGTACGCCTCCCATAATTTAGAAGTTAGAATATAAAATTTAGAATAAAAAGTCAATTAAAACAGATTTTTTGTTTTTACTCCCATCGGCCCTTTCTGTTTTGAATAAAGAGATTTCTTTCTTTTGTTGTAGGGAATTTCCGCCGGCGAAGACAGATATTCAACCGCAATCTGGCAAATATGCATATTCGGATATAAAGCAACGGCGATATTCGACTGATTGCTAATTTCCAAAGTAAGCGTTCCTTCAAAACCCGGGTCAACAAAACCGGCGCTATGCACTAAAATTCCCATTCTTGCCAATGAACTTTTACCCTCAACTCTTACAACTAAATCGGCCGGCACTTTGATATATTCAACCGTGCTGGTCAAGACAAAATTATTGGGATGGAGAACAAAAGATTCCGCGTCTTTTAATTTATAAGTTTTATAAAAATCTTTCGGCAGTTCTTTTTTTATGTCCAACAAACTATTTCTTTCGGGATGAAAAACTTTGAAAATCGGGCTTAATTTTAAATCAACCGAAGCCGGCCCGATTTGATCCACGTCTAATTTCGGCTTAAAAACCAATTTGCCTTCTTTAATTGTTTTTTTAATGTCTCTATCTGAAAGAATCATATTAAAAAATTAATGATTTATCTTGATTATAATCTAACCGCTGCTTTAACGCAATTTCGGCTTTTTGAAGTTCGGCGCCGATATCAAGCAAATGGTCGGTTCTGCTTAAAATCTCAAGCTGGGCAATTTTTTTCATTATTTCTTTGGCTGTTTCGCCTTCAAAATTCATTAAATCTTCTCCTTGCGGGCCCTGAAAATCAGCGAAAATTTTTCCGTCTTTTACCTTAATTATCAAATATCCCCTAATATCTCTCTGCGTATCGAGGTCAAAAACCAAACTCGGCGTCCTTTCCCAAAACGCGCATTTTACCAATTGATAAGCATTATTCCAATCTTGTTCGTAAATATGGGCTGATTGCGACGTAATCTGAAGATACCCCAATTCAAATCCCAGTTTTTCACAAACTCTTTTTTGTAAAATCCGCAAACCAAAAGCGTTGGGAATCGCGGCTTTGAAAATATCATGGCTTCTAACTGTCGCCAAAAAATGAAGTTTGCCGCGGCTTTGAAGAGCTTGAAGCTGAGTAATGCAAGGCGGCTCTTTTGAAAAAGCGTCAACCTCCGGAACCAATGTTGTCGCCACCGCCCTTCGCGAATCCGGAGAATCTTTTAATTGCTTGATAATCACTTCTTCAATTTGGTCTAATTTTCTGTCATTCAACGGATAACGCATTAAACGATTTCCGTAAGTGTAAGAAATTCCCGTCGGCGGTTCAGGCGACAAAAACACCGAATAATATTCTTTGATGTCCTTTTCCGTAGCGCCCGTAACTTTTTGCAATTCTTCCGGCCACTCTAAAGCCAATAACAAGTCCGGCTTATCTGGATTCTCATCGCTTATTACCCAAGTTACTCCAATCAACTCCCTCTGCTGATAGCCGTATTGCGTTCCTTTAATCAAACCGTATCTCATTATCCTTTCAACCACTCTTGTCCATGCTTCAATAATTGTTTTCCCGCGCGCCAACCAGCCGACTTCTTCCGAAGGAAAAGTTTCCACTTTTTCCAAAACAGCTTCGGGAAATTTTATCGGCTCCATATACGGTTCGCCAACCGCTTCGATTTTTTCAATATATTTTTCCGCTTCTTCAAATAAAAGATGGCTTATGTCAATCAATTCAACATTGCCAATAATCTTTTTTACAATCTCTGCGTCGATTTCTTTTTCCAGTTTGAATTTTGTTCCCCCCACAATACCATCCGAATCAATACCCTCGTTCCAAATTTTCTCAATCAGTGATTTTCCCATTAAACCGAACTGGGTATTGGAAAGCCCGCCGTTTCCCCAAAGAACGATTTTTCTGATTTGCGGATTAAGCGCCAAATTCCGCAAAACAATATTCACTCCGGAACGGCTGTAAAGAGTGCCTAAAATCGCTGTTTTTTCCTGTAAAATTTTTGATTTACCGAAAACAGCTTCCGCTTCGTTCCAAATCGTGCAAAAACCGATTGATTTTCCGCTGCCTAAATACACTTTATATTTTTCCGGCTGATATAAAGAAACCATAATTATAGATAATTTCTTTTATTGATTCGAAGACCTTTTCTGTGGATTTATTGCCGTCAATAAAAACTATATTTTCGTCCGGTAAAACCGTTGGGAGTGCAAGAAAATTTTCCCGCAATTTTTCCTGAAAATCCTTTTGTTCAAAAACTTCTTTATGATTTCTATTGCCATCTTTGGCGATTCTTTCAAGGATGATATCAACGGGAACATCGGGAATAATTGTTAAATCCGGCGCCAAAATTCTCTTATGCATTTCAATGAGTTTTTTAAGCGCGACTCCTTGCGCCTGCTGATAAGCGAATGTCGAATATTTATACCTGTCACAAACAACATGAATGCCGCGATTTAAAAAATTATTAATCAATTCCACATGCGCGCGTCTGTCTTTAACAAATAATTCCGCTAAAAGTTCGGCGTTGTCTTTCGGATTAATGCCTTCTTTTAAGAGCCGTCTTATTTCCCCGTAGTGTTCGCTATTATACGGTTCACGCGTCAAAAAAACATGATTCTTTTTATCGCTGTCAAAAATATAATTTGCCAGCAATTTTACTTGCGTTCCTTTGCCACAGCCATCAAGCCCGTCGATCACTATGAATTTCCCCTTTTTATCCATAAATAAATTTTCCATTACGAATTGATTATTTACCATCTTATTATAAAGATAGAAAAAATCAAACTCTGTCAAAATAAAAAAGCCCGCCTTGAAAAAATTTTTGGCGGGCCATGGTTTTATTTACTTATTTTCTATTCTTTTGTTAACGCGGCGCTTTTCCCGTCTTCGGCTATTTTAAAATCGTCGAAAACTACGGGAAAAAGCTTTTGAAATTGCTTTAAAGTATCAACCATCACGTACCTGATTTCCCACTGGGCGTGAATGTCGGTCCTCATTTTGAAGATATGCCGCCATTCGCGGAAATTACAAGAAATTACTATTTCCGAACATACCGCGTTGGGCAAGAGAAAACGGGCATCTTCATTTACTTTTCCTTTTGTCTTGCCCGCTTTAATCGCTTCTTTTAGTTTCTCCTGAAGCTCCTTATACCAGCCGTCTATCTGTTTTAATCTTTCGCGGTACCAGTCGAGAAGTCCGGCTTCTATTATAGAAGGCGGAACGACATAGTAGTTATTGAAGAAGAACCCGCTTTCGTCGCAATAACGCTGACTTTCCTGAGAAATCGCCATTAAGCGATGACGAACAAGCTGGTGGGTGGCGGCGCGCGAACAACCGGTAAATCGCACCGCGACCCACGAATGTTCAATAACGCTTTCGTGTCCCAGTTTTCTAAGCATTAATACAAACTTCGCGGCCGAATCGTTAGTAATTTTACCCTGCGATTTATAACAAGTGCGACCAGCTTGTTCAATAAGCTGAATCGGACCGGCTCCGGTTATTCCTGTTGAATAGCCCAAAATTTCTGCTTTCCCATTCATTCCTTTATCCACACTCACACCTCCTCTCTTATTTCATCTCCAAGATTTTTTTGACTATTCCCCACGCTTTTTCCTTTACTTCCTGCTCCGACGTCACGGTTGTTTCTATGAGATGCCAAACCGGATTACTTTTTTCTTCCATATATCTTCTATATTGTTCCAGATATCCGATGCGCGCCATTGCGTAAAACTCGAAATTTTCTTTGTCAAACCGCGTGCAATGGCCGTCTTTGCTTTTAGCTTTCCGCTCAAGGCCGATGCCCGGCTCAACGTCGAGATAAATCACAGCGTCGGGTTTTAAACCGCCGGTGGCGATGAAATTTAACTGCTCGCAGATTTGAACAAGCTCTCCCTTGACTCTGCCGAAAATCTGATACGCGACGGTTGAATAAGAAAACCTATCGCTAATCACGTTTTTGCCGCTTTCTAATGCCGGCTTAATCAGCTCATTAACATGCTGAGCCCGGGCGCCGTCCGGATTTTTTCCGCTATTTTAGTTCCGCCCGGTTCGCGGGTAAAAATCACATCATCACGGCCGGCTAAACGCTGGCGCAAATCCGCCATTACAACGCCTTTTCCAGCCCCTTCTCCTCCCTCTAAAACTATGAATTTGCCCATTTTAGGCATCCTCCTTATTTAAATTTTTGTCAAAAATACGCTGTGATTAAAATACTATTATTTTTATAAAATGTCAATTGAGAAAATTTTTACAAAAACTCCTCCGATGAATTGCCGAATATCCGTATTTTTTTATGGCCTTTATATGTTTTTTTGTTCCATAACCTACATTATGAATAAAATCGTAGCGCGGATATTTTTTATGCAATCTCTTCATCAATTTATCGCGGCGGACTTTGGCGACAATTGACGCCAAAGAAATCGCTTTAATCTTTTCGTCTCCTTTAATAACTGTCTTAATTTTTATATTTTTAAATTGTAATTTTGATTTGTTAATATATAATCCGCCATCGAGATAAACTCGACAATTCTTAATTTTAAATTTTTTAATTAAACTCCCAAAAGCGTTTGCGGCCGCTAAATTCGCCGCCTGAGAAATATTTATTTTATCAATTGTTTTTGGTGGAACTGACACTATCCCATAGGATAGTATTGATTTTTTGACATAATTAAACCAAGCTTCTCTCTGTTTCGGCGTTAATTTTTTGGAATCTTTCGGTTTTATTTTAAATTTTTTTTTGATTGGCAGCGCCAAAGCCACGACAACAACCGGCCCGGCCAACGCTCCCCGCCCCACCTCGTCAATGCCGATAATATATTTATATTTTGCCGACATAATAAAAAAGACTGGCTTTAAACCAATCTTTTTATTTTAACATATTTATCCCGTAATAAGCCGAGCGTTTAGAGAGAATTCAAGTCCGCGTCGATTTCTTGAAATTCTTTATCTAAATTATTTATGTCGACGCTGTTGAGAGCATCGTTAATTGAAGCGGTGCTGTCTTCCTTAACAACCGGCGCCCCTGCTTTTGGAGCCGCGGGCTGAATTCCTTTTTGAGACTGCCAAACCCAAACGCCAAAACCTATCAAAACAATCGCGATAATCAATATTATAACTGTGAGAATAATTTTGTTCATATTTTATTGGTTTGAAGAAGTGGCTGTGCTGGTAGCGGTGCTTGTCGCAACTTCCAATTCATCGACTCTCGGAATCTGCGCCAAAGTCACGGCCGCTTTTTTGACCGCTTCCCTGGCCGCCTTTACGGTTTCCTGAACTTTCGTTAAATCGTCGTGCAACACCTGCCTTGTCTTGCCGACATCCGTCCTTAAAGCGGCTTCCGTACTAATGATAATCGTGTAAGTTTTTCCGGCTTGGGCCGCGATCGCCGCCCGACTGGCCGCGATAACGTTATTAGCTTCGGTAATGGCGGTCCTAACCGCGCTGATATCCAAACCATGAGCTTCGGCTTTATCCGCCCGGCTACCAATGCGGTCAAGAACTTTCTCCAATTTTTCCAGCACGTCGGAAAAATGATCCAATCTCCTTTCGTTTAATTCATTAATCTGATTATTAATTCTTTCGACCGTCTGCTTCTTGCGCTCGTCTTTGATTTTTATCAAGCGATTTTTCAGGTCCTCCCGATTCTTCTGAATCTGGCTCTGCAATTGGGCGCGTTTTTCTTCTATGGTATTTTTAAATTCTTCTCTCTTCTGCTCTATTAAATTTTTGGCTTCTAACCGCTTTTCTTTAAATTCCTCCAACGCTCCCTCCCTTAACTGGCTTATCTCTCCTTTTAAATTCTGCCTTACTTCCTCGATATTCTGACGAAAATCCTGCTGGATATCGCGGATTTGCTGGCGGAACGGAGTTGCCGAAGTCCCAGAAGTTTGAGCGGCTGTTGGCAGAATTAAAGCTCCAGCGCTCAATAAGACCGCGATTATCGCCGAAAAACCCATTAAAAAAATCTTCTTATTCATCATTTTTAATGATAAGCCGCAAAACATTGATGTCAAGGCCAGCTGTGGATAACTCCTGCCCACCGGCAAACAGGTTTTTTATATTTTATTGAATAATTTTAATCTTGCTCCAACAATTTTTCTGATTTCTTCGACAGCCGGCGACAACAATTTATACGGAACGATCTCTTCGGGATTTTCTTTTAAAGCCGCATTGAGTCCATTCCGCCAAGCCAGCCGAATTTCGGTGTTAATGTGAATAATTGAGACGCCGGCGTCAATTGCCGCTAAAAATTCTTCGTCCCTGATACCAGAGCCGCCATGAAGCACCAACGGAACGCCGGCCGCTTCCCTGATTTCTTTTATTCTAGAAATATTAAGATGGGGATTCGGCGTGTTTTTGAACATTCCGTGGATATTGCCCACAGCCGGCGCCAATAAATCAACTCCGGTTTCTTTAACAAACCGGCTGGCTTCTTCCGGCTTAGTCAAATCTTCTTCTTTGATTGCCGCGCCTTCGGGAATTTCTTTTAAAATAGTCGACGAACCACCGATATAGCCAAGCTCACCCTCAACCAAAATATCCGGATTGATTGATTTTACGTATTCAACAACCGCCTTTGCTTGTTTAATATTTTCCTCAAGCAGCAATTTCCCGCCGTCAAAAAGCACTGCATCAAAACCGGCTTCCACCGCTTCTTTTATTTTTTCAAAAGAATGAGTATGGTCGGCGTTCAAAAAAATCGGCCAATTGAATTCTTCTCGCAAATTCTTTACAAGTAAAGCCGCTCTTTTGGTTCCGATAAAATCCCGTTCGCCTTCGGAAACGCCGATAAGCACCGGCAAATTAAATTCCTGAGTCGCCTTAAAAATACCCTTCAAAGCAACACAATCGGAAATATTAAAATGGCCAATCGCGATTTTGCGGCTTTCGGCTTCGTTAATTATTTCTTTCAATGATTTCATATCTCAAACCACCCCTTAATGATGTTTTCTTTTATCGTTTCCTCCATTTTTTCTTCGCCGAAATACTCGATAAAAATCCTGTTCCAAAGCGATTCCTGATGATGATAAAAATATTTAACCAGTTCTTTTTCCATAACCAAAGACATCACCGTGTCAACAAGATTAAAACTCACCAAAACTTCAATACCGGTTTCGTCCTTAAAATAATCTCCGACCCAATTCAAATTCTGCCAAAATGCTAAATCAACCGCAAAACCGTCAAGCAAGTCGCCGGCCCGCGAAAGCATTCTCTCCATTCTTTCCCAGTGCAGCGCCTCGGGATTAAGATGAGGAAAAGACAACCTCCAGTCATTTATATCGTCTTTACCCAAATATCTTTGGACAATCAGCCATTGGGATTTTTGATCTCCGCCAGCCGGTGAAGGCGGCTGACGGTCAATCACATCTCCCCTTAACAAAGAAATCAAATTATCAGCGAAAGTTTCTTCATTAGCCGCGAATTTTTTAAATAACGAAGAATAAAAAGGAATTTCGTTCAAATAATGAAGCACCAAAGAAAACATTCTCAATAATTCTCCGGAGATGCCCAAAACAACCGGTATTACAAAGATTATGCCCATTTCCTTAAGATGAGAAATGTTGTGATATTTTTTTCTGACGAATGATTCGGCCGCCACCGCCCACTTTTGGTCCAGGGTTTTCAGAATTATTTCTCTTTCTTCAAAATCGCTCGGTTTGAGAGTTTCATATTGCTTAAAAAAAACATCGTTCAGCCAATCGGCGTCTTCCAAAAAACGAATAGCGCTGAAAATTCCGAAAATATCTTCTTTTTCCACCAGCTCATCGACATTTTTATAACCCAAAGAACTTATTATATTTTGGGGAGGCTGGTTTTTCAGCAATTTAACCGCTTTTTCTTTTTTCAGGAAAAATCCCTTTGGCAAACCGGCAATTTCTTTGGCAACGTTTAAAACATAATTGGAACTCGCCATTTCGGTGATAATCGGCCGGCCCAAAGCTTCAAACAGCAAATTGTCGTCGGCTTCAATTTTGCTGATTAAAGCGTCATAAATTTCTTTGGCGCTCGATGTCTTGGCCAATCCCAAAAGATTCAATCTGTCGGTTATCATGGTTTCGTTTCCTTCAATAATTTTATCCATTACGTCTTTTTTGCCTGTAACGGCCGCTAAACGCTCTTCTATTATTCTGATATTATCCCTGTCGGTCCTTAAAATTCTCGCGATTTTTTCGTAAGATTTCATATTCTTGTTGAATTTATTTTTAATTTTCCGAAGCGAGAAGAAGAATTGAACTCCTTCTTCGTTAAAATTCCCGCTTTGGCGCCGATGCGTTCAATAACCGAGGTGGCGTTAGCCGAACCGAGACGAATGGCGTATTCAATATTGTCGAATCGGCATAATCCTTTTTTGCATTCCTCTTGTCGATGTATCAAGCCGGCCACAAATCCCGACCCGAAAGCGTCGCCTGCGCCGGTGCGATCAACAACTTTTTTTTCTTTAAAAACACCTGTCTTATAAAGGCGGCGGCCGTCAGATACCAAAACTCCTCCTCCGCCGTCCGTCATTACCGCAATGCCGCCGACGATTTTATCCAATTTTTTAAAAATCTCTTTTTCCTTTTGATAATCAACGCCGGTCAAATAAGCGGCTTCCTCGCGATTCAAAATAACCGCTTTAGTTTTTGCCAAGAGCGGCTTTAACTTTCCGACGCCCATTCCGACAAAATATTTGGAAGGATTGAAGGCAATCAAAATTTTATTTTTCGCCAGAAAATTAAAAATTTTTTCCATCACTTCAAGAGAAATTTTCCCCGGCGAAACATAAACCCAACGGGTTTTTAATTTGTTGAAAGGAATTTCTTTTGTCGCCAGATTTTCAGAAGCGCCCCGATAAACCAAAATCGTCCGCTCGCCGGTCGGCGCCAGAAGAATAGTTGAATAAGCCGTGCCGTTATTTTTTTCTCCAATCGCCAATGGAGTTATATTTTCTTTTTTTAATTCGGCCAGAACTTCGCTGGCCGCGCTGTCGCCGCCGATTTTTATCAAAGCCGCGGTTTTCAGTCCTTGACGCGAGAAAGTGACAGCCGCGTTGGTGGCGCCGCCGCCGGTAGTTAAAATCGGCTTGCCGATTTCAATTTTCCCCCCTAAAGCGAAACATTGGGCTTCGCCCGCGGCAAAACCCAATTTTTTCAAATGTTTCGGGTCCCTCACCACTTGAAAAAGCGAGCTGGTTAAAAAAATATCCCGCGTCGCCGTGCCAATAGTTATAACGTCAAACATAAATTATTTTTTTCTTTTAATGACTTTCTTCACTGCGCTGATTACATCCTTCGCTCCCATGCCGTATTTTTCAATAAGTTTTTCCGGCGGTCCCGATTCGCCGAAAATATCTTTCATTCCGACAAATTCCATCGGCGTCGGATAATTTTTCGCCAAAACTTCAGCCACGCTGCCGCCTAAACCGCCGATTACGCTGTGTTCTTCAACCGTTACCACAGCTCCGCATTTTTTAGCCAATTCAATAATTTTTTTCTCGTCAATCGGTTTAATGGTGTGATTATTCAGAACAATAACGCCGATGTTTTCTTTTTCCAATTCCTTGGCGGCCAATAAAGCATTGTATAAAATAGGCCCGCAACCGACTATAACAACTTGAGGTTTTTTTGATTCGTAAAAAATTTCCGCTTTGCCCGGAACAAACGGGGTGTCCTCGGACGTAAAGACCGGCGTTTTTTCCCGGGTGAATCTTAAATAAACCGGGCCCCAAATTTTTGCCGCGGCGATAGTGGCTTTTTTCGCCTCAAAAGCGTCTACGGGAACAAAAACTTTCATATTCGACATCGCTCTCATTGTGGCGATGTCTTCAATCGCCTGATGAGTGGCTCCATCCGGACCCACTGAAACTCCGGCGTGGGCGCCGCAAATTTTCACATTGGAATCATTATAAGCGATTGTCGTTCTGATTTGTTCCCAATTTCTGCCCGGCGAAAAAACCGCGTAAGACGAAATGAAGGGAATTTTATTGCTTACCCCAAGGCCTGCGGCCACGGTTGCCATATTCTGTTCCGCCACGCCCATTTCAATGTATCGTTCCGGAAATTTCTGGGCAAAGGGAAGCGAACGGGTTGATTCTTTCAGGTCAGCGCACAGAACAACCACGCCGGGATTTTCTTCGCCGGCGATTAACAAACCTTCTCCATAGCCGTCGCGGGTCGGTTTTTGCTCAATATCTTCGGAAAAAATTTTTGGGTTGAGTTTTGCGTTTTCGCTAATCATATTTATTCATGCTCGCTCTTAATTTTCCCGCCCAATGTTCGCAGTTCATGTAAAGCCTTTCTTGCCTGCTCTTTGTTCGGTGGCATTCCATGCCACAAATAATCGGCTTCCATAAAACTGACGCCTTTGCCGGGAATCGTATGGGCGATAATCACCGTCGGTTTTTCAAAAACCGCCTTGGCTTCGTTGCAAGCGTCGACAATCGCCTCAATATTATGGCCGTCGATTTCCAAAACATGCCAGCCAAAAGATTCATATTTGTCGCGAAGCGGCTCAAGCGGCATCACGTCTTCGGTAAAGCCGTCGATTTGGATATTATTCCGGTCAATAATCGCCGTGATATTGCTCAATCGATTTTTACCGGCGAACAATACCGCTTCCCAAAGATTACCGGTATCATGCTCGCCGTCGGACATCAAACAATAAATATTGTATTTTTTTCTATCCATCTTGGCGGCCAGAGCCATACCCGCGGCTTGCGACAATCCCGAACCAAGCGGACCGGAAGTGGTTTCTATGCCCGGAAGCGTTCCGCGATGAGGATGTCCCTGGAGCCGGCTGCCCAATTTTCTTAAAGTTTTCAATTCTTCCAAGGGAAAATATCCTGCCCTAGCCATTGTGGCGTATAAAACTGGACAAATGTGGCCGTTTGACAGAACCAGCCGGTCCCTGTCGGCCCAATCTGGTTTTTTCGGGTCGTGATTCAGAATATGAAAATAAAGAGCCGTAAAAATATCAGCCATGCCCAATGGCCCGGCTGAATGGCCGCTGCCGGCTTCGACCAGCATTTCGACAATATCCTGACGAACAATATTCGCCATTGCTTCTAAAAATTTAAGTTTCTTTTCATGGAGAATTTCCATTTTATAAAATTATACTAAACATTCTTCAAAAACAAAATCCCCCGCAAGACAAGGGATTTTATCGGTTAAACTTGGCTTAATTCTTCGAACGCTTCTTTCAGGTTTTGGCTGTTCCAGATATAAGAAGCCGCCGCTAAAACATCGGCGCCGGCTTCTTTACATAATTTTGCCGTCTCTAAATCTATGCCACCGTCAACTTCAATAATCGTATTTGCGTAATCGCTGAAATTCAAATTTTTCAGGAATTTTATTTTTTCCAAAATTTGCGGTTGAAATTTTTGGCCGGCCAATCCAGGATTAACGGCTAAAATTTGAATAAATTTAACTTTATCCAAGTGAGGCACCAATTCTTCAACTGAAGTTTCAGGATTGATCGCTAAACCAAATTCTACTCCATTAGCTTCGCATTTCTCCAAAATGAAATTTATGATATCAATCTCGTTATTTTCCGGATTGCCCTTCGCCTCTTTACGGATGGCTTCCAAATGAATAATTATTCTTTTTGCGCCGGTCTTAAACCAATTATCAATCGTCTTTGACGGATTTTCAATCATCAAATGGATTTCTAAATTAACATCTGACAACTGACCCCCGGCAGCTAACAATTCTTCCGGATTGTTCCAAGTTTTATGCGTCGTAAATTTTCCGTCAGCGATGTCAATTTGAACCCCTCCGTCAGCTGGCGGAGAAAATTTAACTGCTTTTTCAAGTTTTTCTTTAACGCATTCAAAATTACCGCAATTAATTGCCGGAATAATCTGCATTTTATAAATTTTCTCCTGCTTTCAAAATGTGTTTTACTAGTGTCGCCGCGTATCCCCATTCATTGTCGTACCAAGACAAAACTTTCACCAAATCGCCGTCAATGACTTTGGTAAATTTCAAATCAACAATAGCGCCGAACGGTTCGCCGATAATATCCGATGAAACAACTTGCTCGTCTATAACTTTTAAAATCCCTTGCCAACGCGGCGAATCCGCCGCCTCGCGTAAAATTTTATTTATTTCTTCAACGGAAGTTTTCCTCTTACTGACAAAAGTGATGTCCGCGATGGAACCGGAAACAACCGGCACTCTGACGGCGATGCCATCAAATTTCCCCTCCAATTCTTTAATGACGCGGGTAACGGCAATGGCGGCGCCGGTAGTTGAGGGAATAATATTTTGCGCTCCGGCGCGGCCGCGTCGGAAATCGTTTCCCTTGACCGGCGAATCAACGATAGTTTGGGTGTTGGTATAAGCATGAACGGTGTTCAAAACCGCCTTTATAATGCCCGGATTTTCCGATAGAACCGCCATAACCGGCGAAACTGAATTAGTGGTGCAAGAAGCATTGGAAGAAATTTTACAAATTTTTAATTTGCTGTCATTAATGCCCATTAAAACCGTCTGCCCCAATTCACTGTCTGAATCTTTCGCCGGCGCGGTAAGAACCGCTTTTTTCGCCCCGGCATTCAGATGCGCTTTGGCTTTTTCAAAAGTTTCGAAAACGCCGGTTGACTCAACGACAATATCAACGCTTAAATCTTTCCAGGGAAGTTTTTCCGGCTCTTTTTCCCGTAAAAACAAAATTTCTCTGGCGTTAACAATAAGATAATTTTTATCGCTCGTTTTTTTCACGGAGATTTCTCCCAGAAACGCCCGATAAACAGAATCATATTTCAACAAATAGGCGAGGTTTTCAACATCGCCCAAATCGTTAATAGCGACAATGTCAAATTGCGGCTCTTCCATCGCCTGTCGGAAAAACAACCGGCCTATTCTGCCAAAACCATTTATCGCAATTTTTATTTTTTTATTCATATTCCACTATAAACACCGCAACGGCCACAACCGATGTCCAAAGGCCATCTTTGTTTCCCTCAGCCGATTGCGTTGTGTTAAATGTTTTAAAAATTTTTCCCGAAGCTTTATATTGCTGTTCCCTTTCGTCCCACGCAACATTAGGATCAAATTCTATGCCTAAAGTTGTGGCAAGCATTGTCGCCGCCAAATCTTCGGCGTATTCCCCGGCTTTATCGGCTTTCTCGCCAAAAGGATGATGTTCGGAAAGATAGCCATATTGAGCGGGATCTTGCGGCAAAGCCGTGCCGACCGAAGCGGCAATCAAACGGTTCGGCTCATTGGTGGCATTTCTTGCCATAACGCAATGAACAACAGCCCCTGGTTTTAAAATTTTTAATCCCTCATCACGCGTAATTTTTTTGCAATTCGGAGGAAAAATAGAAGAAACGGTAACCAAATTAAAAGCCTGAATGCCTGCGTCTCTTAATGCCAGCTCAAACGACGCCAATTGTTCTTTGTGAGCGCCGACTCCTTTGGTAAAAAAAACTTTTTGGGGAACAAAATTCATTTTAAAAATTATCTTCTATATTCTTTATTTTTTCAAGCCTTTTTTTGTGTTTTTCTTCTCCGGAAAAAGGCGTTTTCAGCCAAATGTCCAAAATTTTTTTTGCTTCTTCTTCGTTGATAAACCTGGCGGCCAAAGCCAAAACATTGGCGTCGTCGTCATGCCGACTCAAACGCGCCGCCTCGATATTATCCACCAAAGCCGAACGCGCTCCCTTAAACTTATTGGCTGTAATATCGACTCCGACGCCGGAACTGCAAATAACGACTCCGCGGCGGTTTGTCGAATCCTGCGCCACTTGCCGCGCCACCAGCCCCGCGAAATCCGGATAATCGTCATCTTCGTCATAATGGCTATTGCCGACATCGACAATTTCATATCCTTGATTCTTCAAAAATTTTTTAAGAGATTCTTTCAATCTAAATCCCTGATGGTCGGCGCCGATGTAAATAAGCATTGTAAAATTATAAACCAACGGCTGTTTGAAAACAAATTTTTTATTTTGCCGGATTTTCAGGCGACAAATATTTTATCGCCTCGCCGCCTTTTTCTTTAATTATTATCCCAAGCAAGGACTGAAAATCTTTGTCGTTTTGGTCGATTTTCAGAGCGGTCATAATTATTCCCATCGCTTCTTTTATCATTCCGCTTTCCTTGTAAGCCGCCGCCAAAAAATAATTTATTTCCTTGTTATTGGGATAGCGGTTGTTCAAATCGTTAAAATAATCAAGCGCTTTTTTATATTGGCGGCCGTTAAGCAGGGAAACGCCCAATCTCATTCTGATGTCAAATTTTTGTTCCTCGGTAAAATTTTCATTCAAAAGATTAACTGCCCGTTCGTAATAATAAGCGGCTTCAGAAAATTTTTTTTGAAAAGAAAAAATATCAGCTAAATTTTTATAACTTGAAGCATAGCCGGCTCTAATTTCATTGAATTCTTTATTCGACTGAATCTGGACATCCGGCGGCTGGTAATAATTCTTGCCGTTATCCATATCCATTCCGGTTTCAAAGCATTCCTTCTTAAACAGCCAGCTTAAATCGCAAAATTTAGAAATTTTGAAATCGAAATTCCAATCGTCCACATTCGGCTCTTTGTCTCTAAACGAATATTTGTAGCCGAAGCCGGCCGGAATGATTTTTATTTCCTCAAAAACATCGGGCATCACGGTGTAAATTTTAAATTTATTAAGATTACCCCGAATAAAAGCCTCAAGATAACTATTATTGAACTCGCTCTGTTTTTTCTTGTCCTTCAAATTTTCTTCGCTGATATCCAAATCTGGCAGAAACAATCCTTTTTCTTTCTCATATTTTTTGAGATTCTGACGCATCCATGGAGCCCAAAAAGAATTGCGGTGAATGAAAATAACATCCGACTTCTCTCCCAAAATCATCTGGTTATAAATAATCGAATTCAGGGCCGCGCCGGCTTCGGAAATCACGATTGAGCCGTCTTCAACGCTTTTTAGAATATTGTGTCCGGCTTCTTCGGGATAAAAATTCGCGCTCCGGTCCATTGTCAGCCAATTATTTTTTAAATTGGACAAAGTTAAAAATATCAAAAGCGCGGCCATCGCGGCTTTTGACAGAAAATTCAATCTGCCTAATCGCAAATTTAAAATCCAACTCGAAAATAAATAAAATCCGCCGGCCAGGAAAATTGCCATCACAATGTAAGTCGGAATGAGCCAGCTTTCGTATTCACCTGTGATATAAACGACTCCCCAAAAAGCGGCTCCCAAAATCATCGAAAGCAAGAAATTGAAAATTCGCCGGCTTTTAAAAAATAAATAAATGACGCCGGTTAGAATAAACGCAATGCCGATTGAATAAAATTGATGGTAGGTCAGCGAAAGCCAATTTCCTAAATTCTCAAAAAATTTCCTGTCAAAAAGAACAAAAAGATTGGATTGGCCCGTCCAATGCCGGGCGGCGGCATGATTGATGAAATTTTTCAAATTTTCCGGATTACCCCAGTCCATCACCGGATTCTGAAGCGAACGGAAAGGAATATAAACATACGGCAAAAAACCGCTGAACAAAAAAACCAACGCTAAAAAAATAAAAAATTTTTTATTCGCCGGAATTGCCTTTTTTAAGCTGAAAATCAGCCAGATACTTAAGGGCAAAAACCCGACGGTCATCGGATGGTTGGCGAAAGTCAGGCCGTAAAAAAGAAAAACACCGAATAAAAATTTTTTTTGACGAGCGTTCAATCCCGCTTTGATTTCTCCTTCCTTGGCAAAAAACACCAAAAAATAAATAATCAAAACCGCCAAAAACGCGTGAAAAGTGTAAACCTCGGAATAAGTGGCTTGATACCATAAGCTGTGGGAAAAAGCGAAAATTAAAGCCGAGAAAAAAGCGATAGCGTTTATCAAATGCCGATTTTGCGGCTTGCTGTCGCTTGGGATAATTACTCTTCCGAAAAAAGAAAAGTTATTTTCAAAAAGCTTGCGGATTGTTAAATAAAGAAATCCCGCGGTTAAGCCAGCAAAAACCGACGATAAAAAGTTAATCTTCTGGGCGAAATTAAATCCCGGCAAAGGCAAAAAAGACCATAATTTGGCGACAATTATATAAAGAGGAAATCCCGGCGGATAAGCAATGCCGAATTCTTTAATGGTCGTCAGATAAATCGCCGCGTCAATCCAAAACATCGTCGGCGTCAAAGTTAAGTAATAAACCAAAAGCGCCAGAAAAACTATCAGCGAAAAACCGACTGATTTTTTATTGATGAAGTCCGAAAGCATTTATTAATATCTTAAATGAAAAACTACAATGCCGAAAGCCACGGCCACATTCAATGATTCTTTTTTTCCTTTCATCGGAATTTCCAAAATTTTGTCGGCGCGCTTCAAAATCGATTGCGGCAATCCTTTAATTTCGTTACCCAAAACTAACACAATTTTCTTTTTTTTCACTATCCTATCCGACGATCGTCGGATAGGATAGTGAATGCGATAATACGGTATGGATTTTTTATTTTGTTCAACGGCAAAAATTTTATATTTTTGCTTTTTAAGCTTATCAATCAGCCGCGCTGTTTGGCCACATTTTTCCCATTTTACGTATTTTTCCGCGCCGAGCGAAACTTTCGCCAGTTGCGGCCGCGGTTTGCCTAATTCGTCAATCGGCTTTGGCGTAATGCCGCAGAGATATATTTTCTCGATTCCCGCGGCGTCGGCGGTACGAAAAATTGAACCGACGTTATGCAGACTGCGGAGATTATGAAGAATAACGGTCATTTCAATTATTCAGCGGCGTTGACGATAAAATCACAAAATAAATATCCCTGAGAAAAGATGTTGGGATTTCCGAAATGACTTCACTTTCTTTTGTTGATTGTCCGTTTAGATAAGAATTTTCATCCACCGAGCCGTAAAAAGTTGATTGCGATTGATAAGTCATAAATCTAAACTTATAATATTTTGCCGGAGCAAAAGTAAAATTGTTTTTAACAGGAACAGTCCAGATGTTAGAACCAATATAATAATCAGAGCAAAGAGGACCCGGATAATGTTGCGGTATATTAGTGCAAAAAGCCGCATTTTCGGAAAAAGATTCCATATTAAAATAATTGGCATCGCTGTATTGATAAATTATTATGGTTATAAAACGTCCCGCGGCGCTTGTTTTTACCGCAATCGCTTCGGGCGCTCCAGATAAACCATTGCCAAGAGTCTGATAAAATATGCCATTGCTGTTTCCAATTTCGGAGACAGAACCGTCTGTTTGTTGAACTATGACAAATTGGCTGAATAACGAATAGGGAATGAGTATCTCTTTGCTTAAAGCTGTAAAAGTTGGATTATTGTTAACGTCATAACCAACGATTGAAAATTTATATTTTCTTCCGACTTCATTGATGGTAATTTCGCTTGATGTAGCGAAGGTTATAATATCCGGCAAAACCGAGGTTGAGCTGGAAACCAAATAACTCACGTCGCTTATTTTATAAGTCAAAGCCGGAGAAGTTTCGTTAAAATATCTTGGCTTGTCCCAGCTTAAAGAAAGCGTTAATGTGCTGGTTGAATAATTTAATTTAAAATTTTGTGGAATGGATTGTGAAATGTTTGCCGGAATCTCAATCGGAGATTGAGATTTAATAATAAAATATATATCTTTCATCGAGGCATTAATTTCCGAACCTACGCCGTTGTCTTTTGCCGCTTTACCGTAAATATAAGAAGACTCATCATTTGAACCATAAAAATAGGGAGTTGTCTGATAAGTTAAAAAATTAATTTTATAATATTTATTGGGATCAAAATTAAAACTTCGTTGGATGGGAATCGTATAATCCTTATCTTTATCAACTTCGAAACCAAATTCAGGACAATTGCCGTCGGGGATATTATCATCATAAACAATTCCGTAACCGCCATACCGATAACAAGTGCTGGAGGAAATTTTGGTCAAATTGTTGTAATCAGAACTATCCGACTGCCAAAAATCAACACTAAAATAATAAGACGGATTACCTGGACCGGGGGGAAATTTAGCGTGAAATGTTACGCTTTGCGGCGAACCAATCAAGCCATTGCCAAGATGACGATTCCGTCTTCGGCTTCAATTCAACCTGTCCGACTAAACGGAAATCATTTCCGGAATCATTGACCAAAAAAGAAAGAATCTGGCCGGATAAATTTTTTATTCCGTAAAAATCCCATAACCCGCCATAAAAAGTCGCGCCAAGAACCAATGAAATAATCCCCAAAAATGCCAGAAAGAAGAAAATAAATTTCATTTTTTATTCAGATAATCATTAATATTCAAAACCGCCTTGACGGCGTCGCCAATGGCGATATTGATTTGATTATACAAAACATCGGCGACGTCGCCGGCCGCCCAAACGCCCTCGCAGGAAGCGGCTTGAGTTTGGTGGTTAACGATTATTTTTCCGGCTTGATTGATTTCCACAAGGCCGCTTCCTATAGCGCTGTTGGGAGAATAGCCGATTTCCACAAAAACGCCGTCGAGTTTGAGTTCTTTGATTTCATTAGTTTTGCGGTCTTCATACTTTAAACCGGAAACGAAATCATTTCCTGAAATTTCTTTCACCGCGGCCATCGTGAAAACTTCAACTTTGCCGGAATTTCTCGCTTTTTCCCGATAAATCGGGTCAGCCCGCAAGACATCGCTGTATTCCAAAACGTAAATTTTCGAAGCGTAAGGCAAAAGGTCCAAAACCGCGTAAAAACCCGAATTGCCGCCGCCGACCACTGCCACGGCTTTATCTTTCATCAAGGGCGCGTCACAGATGGAACAATAAAAAACACCTTTGCCGGCAAATTTATCTTCGCCCAGAACGTTTAAGCGCCGGGGACTTGAACCACTGGCGATTAAAACGGTCTTGGCCTCAAAATTTTCTCCATTGGCGGAAACAAAAAAAATGCCGTCTTTTTTTTCTATTTTTGAAACCCCAACGCCTTCCTTCAAGTCAGTCCCTCCCTGATGGCGCAAATGCTCTTCAAAAATTTTCTTTAATTCAATGCCGCTGATTGACTTAAAACCGATGAAATTGTTGATTTCCGAGGCAATTACCGGCTGGCCGCCGATGGCCTCGGTCAACATCAGAGTTTTAATTTTTTTCCGGCTGGCGTAAATGCCGGCCGCCACGCCGGCCGGTCCGGCGCCGACAATAATTAAATCGTAAAGCATAAATTACAATCCCAGCGCTTTATCTATTTCTGTCCGGTTGAATCCGACTATAATCGCGCCGTTAGCGTCAATGACCGGCACGCCCATTTGATGGGATTTTTTTATCAGTTCTTCTCGGGCCGTTTCGGAAGCGGAAACATCAACCTCTTCGTATTGAACGCCTTTGGATTTGAAATAATCTTTTGCCATTACGCAGTAAGGACAAGTTTGAGTGGTGTAAATTTTTACCATAATTAAAACAGACTACAGTTTACAGACTACGGTGAAATCGCCGTAGTCTGTAATCTGTAAACTGCAACAAAATTACATTTGAGGCATTGACGGCGTCGAAGAACCGCCACCGAATAATTGCCACAAAGCTAAAATCGCAACCAGCGCGCCGACAATCACATTGCTCCACAAAGCGGTGGTTAAAGCCGAGAAACCAAGCACCCAGGGCGAAATTAAAATCCAAACCCCCAAAATCAAACTGACCCAATTAAACGATTTCATATTTTTTCACAAAATATATTTGCGACCTTTGTTCTAATTATATAAATAATTATACAAAAACAAAAATCCCGCCACAAGAGCGGGATTTCTGTTTTTTATCTGCGCGGAAATCTGTCTCGTCCGCCGCCGAAAGACTGCCTTCTTTCACGGTGGCACTCGCGGCAGAGTAATTGGTCAAGCCTTGACGGATCAGGCTGGAAAGGAAGTTCCTTAATGTCACCTTGACACTTTGAACACTTCCAATCTCCCTGATACATCTGGCGTTGAAACCCTTGATTATCGTAAGCCATTTTGCCTATAATTTTATTTTATTCGTCCCTTTGCGTTAGCTCGGGCAAAATGACCTCGATGATTATCTGCTTCACTTTGTCTTATGCTAAACTGCCGACAGTATAATTGCCTTATCGCTCTTTGTCAAGCCGGAAGCTTATGGTAATATATTTAGAACCCATCTGATATGTTTGCTCAAAAATTAAGAAGCGCGGCGGTATTCTTCGGAGATGTTGCTTTCCTTTACGGCGCCCTTGCTTTGACTCTTTTTTTCCGCTACGGCAAATTCGATTTTGGAAATTCTTTTTCGGTCCACTTGGAGCCTTTTTCTTTTATTTTCACCGTCTGGCTCCTAATTTTCTATCTCTCCGACCTTTATTCCAATAAATTTTTCAGGCACAACTTAAATACTTTAAGAAATTTTTTACTGGCTATCATTATCAGCGTCATAATTTCAATTATCGCTTTTTACGCCTTCGAGCCGTTTTTCAAACTCACCCCAAAAACCAACTTACTGATTTTCAGCGTTATTTTCGGAATCATTGATTACTCCTGGCGATTAAGTCTGGGCCAGCTTTTTATTTCCGGAGGATTAAGAAGACAATCGCTGATAATTGACGATTCGCCGAATGCCAATTTAATTGTTGATTATTTGAATGATAATCCTCAGGCCGGCTACAATGTCAATCTCTGGTTGAAAGAAATTAACAAAGAAAAAATCTCCGATTTGAGTTCTTTAATAACCGACAATAAAATTGAAACTCTTATTATCGGCAATGCAATCAAGAAAAACCCTTTATCAATAAAACAGATTTATCAGCTTTTGCCGCTGGAAATTCAAATTTTCAATTCCGCCGATTTTTTTGAACTGATTTTCCAAAAAGTGCCGCTGGAAGAACTCGAAGAAAGCTGGTTTATTGAAGAAATCGCCGCCGGCCGCCGAATTTATGACACAATAAAAAGGGCTGCCGATATTGTTATTCCTTTTGGTTTAATTATGGTGTTTCTACCGCTGTTTTTTCTGATTTCCATTCTAATTAAAATCACTTCAAAGGGACCTGTTATTTATAAACAAAAAAGAATCGGCAAAAATAATCGGCCCTTTATCCTTTATAAATTTCGCTCAATGAAAACTGGAGAAAAAGGCCCGCTTTGGACAGAAGAAAAAGATAAGCGCTTGACTTTTATCGGCAAGATTCTCCGCTATACTCATTTAGACGAATTACCGCAACTATTTAACATACTAAAAGGGAATATTTCTTTTATTGGACCTCGGCCCGAGCGCTCTGAATTGGCGGAAATGTATTCGAGTTTGCCGCATTACGAAATCCGCCACATAATAAAGCCCGGTTTGACCGGCTGGGCGCAAGTCAATTACAAACCCAGCGCTTCACTGGAAGAAGCCCACGAAAAACTTCAATATGACATTTATTACATTAAAAACCGTTCGCTCTTTCTGGATTTTTTAATAATATTAAAAACTATTAAATATATTTTTATATCTCACTAGTAAAAATGATTAACAGATTGAAAGAATTGCTTTTTCAAAACAAAGGCGCGCGCCAAACGGTGGCTAAAAACGTTTTTTGGCTTAGCATATCGCAAATTGGCAGCCGCTTTATTAGAGCAATCATAATCATTTACGCCGCCAGAATCTTGGGCGCGGCGGAATACGGAATTTTTTCTTATATTTTGGGACTGGCCGGATTTTTTACGATTTTCTCCAATGTGGGAGTGGATACCATTCTCACGAGAGAAGCGTCTCATCAGAAGGAAAGCGCTCCAAAATATTTTGCAAACGCTTTTTGGATAAAAATCTTTTTTCTCTCCATCACCGCCGTCGCAATAATATTTTTTGCCCCCTATTTTTCCAATATTAAAGGCGCAGAAACTTTGCTCCCGTTAATCGCCGTGCTTATATTCTTTGACAATATTCGAGAATTATGCGTCGCCTATTTTCGAGCTCAAGAAAAAATGGAATACGAAGCCTTGGTGACGACTTTTACGAATATTTCCATTACTGTTTTCGGCTTTCTGATATTGGCCAAATTCAAAACATCCCAAGCGGTGACGATAATGTATATCTCGGGAGCGGGAGCGGGAATGTTTTTAGCCGCCTACATAATCCGGCGCGAATTTAAAAAAGTATTCAGAAATTTCTCAACAAAATTAATCAAAGAAATTTTAAACGCTTCATGGGCTGTCAGCCTTTACGGTATCGCGGCGTCATTCATGTTAAATACAGATGTCGTCATGCTGGGATGGTTCAGGTCTGCCAATGAAATCGGATTTTATTCCGCCGGGCAAAGAATTATTTTAATATTGTACACGCTCCCGACGATTTTCGCCTCAAGCACATTCCCGTTACTGGCTCGTCTTATTAAAAACAGCAGCCATGCGCAAATCCGAATCTTAACCGAAAAAATACTGTTATTAATATTCTTGATGGCAATACCGCTTTGTGTCGGCGGCGCAATTCTCGGGAAATCAATAATGTATTCGCTTTACGGCGGAGATTATGTTGCCGGCGCGATTGCTTTCCAGATTTTAAGTCTGGCCATAATTTTTGTGTTTCCGACCATCGCTCTCGGTAATTTGATACTCGGCTTTAATCAGCAAAAAAAGATGACGATTTATGTAATGGTTGCTTCTTTAAGCAATATTGTTTTCAATGCCGCGTTAATCCCGTTTTACGGCATTGCGGGAGCGGCAATCGCAACCGTATTCGCGCAGGGGCTGTATAATTGGCTCATGTGGCGTTTTTCAAAAAAATTAACCCCTTTTTATGTCATTTCTCAACTTAAAAAAATTGCGGTTGCTTCCTTGTTTATGGGGATATTCGCTTTCACTCTCCAACAAATCGGCATCAACGTATTTTTGATTATTGCCGCATCCGTTATGCTGTATTTTTCATTGCTTTATCTTTTCAAGGAACCGGCAATGGAAGACGTGAAAATATTTATAAAAGCCCTTAAAAAATAATTTATCGCCAAATTATGTGCGGAATCGCCGGAGTCTATAAATTTAATAATTCTCAAGTCGTTTCGGAAAACGAAATCAAAAAAATGTCCGACGCGTTAGTGCATCGGGGGCCGGACGGCAACGGCGCCTATTTTTCGGCTGATAAAAAAATCGGTCTCGGGCATCGACGGCTGGCGATTATCGACCTTTCGCCCGCCGGAGCCCAGCCGATGGCCAACGAAAATAAAACAATCTGGATTGTTTTCAACGGCGAAATTTATAACTTTCAAGAACTTCGTTCAAAACTGGAAAAAGCCGGCCATTCGTTCCGCTCCCGAAGTGACACCGAAGTCATCATCCACAGCTACGAAGAATACGGATTCGATTGCGTTAAAAAATTCAACGGGATGTTCGCTTTCGCGATTTGGGACGAAAACAAACAATTACTTTTTGCCGGCCGCGACCATTTGGGAGTCAAACCTTTTTATTACGCAATCCAAAACGGAAATTTCTACTTCGGCTCGGAAATCAAAGCCATCCTCGTCCATCCCGATTTTAAAAAAGACATCGAGGAAACGAACATATCTCATTATTTGACATTTTCCTGTCTTCCTTCGCCTCACACATTATTCAAAGACATCAAAAAATTGGCGCCAGCCAAATATTTGATAATCAACAAAAACGGAATTGCCGAAGAAAAAGAATACTGGAATCCCGTAGCAGAAGCTTCGCTTCGCTACGGGGCAAGTCCCCTCGCCGAAAAAGAATATATAGACGAAATAAGAAAACTTTTGCGGGATTCCGTAAAATCACAAATGGTTTCCGATGTCCCTTTCGGCTGTTTTTTGTCGGGCGGAATTGATTCTTCAACCAACGCCGCTTTGATGTCGGAAGCGCTCGGCAAACCAGTAGAAACATTTTCAATCGGCTCTCAAAATTTCCAAAAATACAACGAATTCCAATATTCCCGGAAAATGGCGGAGTTTTTGAAAACAAAACCGCACGAACTCCTGACAACCGATGAACATTTGAAAGAATTTTTAAAACAATACGCCTATTTTAACGATGACCCGAACGGCGACCAGGTATGCGTGCCGCTTTTCTGGCTTTCGGAATTTACAAGAAAAAACGGCGTAACCGTAATCCAAATCGGCGAGGGTTCGGACGAAATTTTTGCCGGCTATCCCGCCTATATCCAGGCGATAAATCTTTATAATCGCGTCTGGCGATGGCTAGAAAAAATGCCCCAATCCGCCAAAAACGGAATTTTTAAATTATCAGCCGGCGCAATTCATCCCCGTTTTGATTTTTATAAAGAATATCTTTTGCGGCTTAAAAACAACCAGGAGCCGTTTTGGGGAAATGCCGTCGCTTTCGGAGATTTTCAAAAAGAAAAACTGCTGACTACCGAATATAAAAATAAATTAACTGAATCCAGTTATTCAATCGTTGACAATTACTATAAAGAAATTAAAAATATCGATTCTTCGGCCGATTTTATGAGCCGGCTCACGTATCTTGAAATAAAACATCGGCTGCCGGAATTGCTGTTAATGAGGTCCGACAAAATGACGATGGCTCATTCCGTCGAAGCCCGGGTGCCGTTTCTTGACAAACGGCTGGTGGAACTAGCTGTCAGCATTCCGGCAAACATAAAAATTAAAAATGGCGAACCGAAATATATTTTAAAAAAATCAGTCAATGGAATAATTCCCAAAAAAATCATTTGGAGAAAAAAACAAGGGTTTGCCACTTCAATGAGCGAATGGTTTAAATCCGAAAATCCGATGTCCAAAGAATTGTTGAAAATTATATTCAATTCAAAGCTTCGCGAAAAGAATATCTTAAATTACGACTATATCGAAGATTTGGTTTACGCCCATCAAAAACAAAATATCGAACATAATTTCCGCCTTTGGAATTTGGTCACTTTGTCGCTTTGGCACGATTATTGGTTTGCTTAAGAACTTCGAGATATTCTCCGGCCAAAACGGACGATCCAAAATAATTTCCAATGTATTCTCTGCCCGATTCTCCGGCCGACCGACGCAATTCTTTATTTTCATAAAATTTTTTAATCGCTGATATAAATTTATTTTTTTCTCCGGGATTAACGCATATCCCAGCCTGCGCTTTCTCGCATATCAATTCATCGTTTACCCCCTCAACAGCGGCCACAATCGGAATTCCGGCGGCCATATAATCCAAAGCCTTGCTCGCATAGACATAACGAAGCAATTTTATATCTTTGCGAAGCGAAATAATCCCGATATCCGCCGCCGCCATCATTGAATACACTTCTGATTTTGGCATTGAATCATAAAATTTAACGTTCTTTAATCCCAATTTTTCCGCTTTATTTTTCAAAAATTCTCTTTGCCTGCCGCTTCCGACAAAAGCAAAAATAACCGAAGATTCGGAAAATTCTTTTGCCGCCTCAAGAACAATCTCAAAATCGTAAACTGCGGCCATTGAACCGCTGTAAAGAATTATGAATTTATCGTTCCAGCCGAATTTTTCTTTTATTTCTTCGGCTCGGGAAATGTCAATTAATTTCAGGCTCACCGGGTTGGGGACAGTCGTTATTTTCCCCAAATCGATTTTTTTTACCCTGCTGATATATTCTTTTATGCCGGGAGAATTGGCGACTATTGCCGCCGACCGACGGTACAAAAATTTTTCCAATCGCAGGCTAAAATCGATTAAAATTTTATTTTTCAAGAATCCGAGTTCAATCGGTTCATCCGGCCAAAGATCGCGCACTTCAAAAATAAACCTTGACCCCTTCAAAAAACTCGCCAACCATCCCAAAAATCCGACGAAAATCGGCGGCGACGAGGCGATTACGACATCCGCCGGACAAAAAATGCCGGCAAAAAAAGCGGATATAAGATAGGAAATATACGACCAAAGCCGACCCAAAAAATTCCGGTAACCGATGCTCGAATCAAATACGCGCAAAATATAAAAATTATCCGCTTCTTTTTCTTTGACCCAGAGCTTTCTTTTGTATTTATCGATTTTCTTTCCCGAAATGTAATTGATCATCCCGGCGACAATGATTATTTCATGGCCGGCTCTTGCCCATTCTTCAGCCAAATAATAAAAACGGCCGATTCCCGCTTCTTTGGGACTGGTATAACGCTGTTCAAAAATCAGAATCCGCATTTTTCTTAAAAGTAAAAAATTTTAAAAATCGCCTTATAGATAAAGGCAAATTTCCTTTTAATCCGATTATTTTTATAACCTTGGAACTTTGTCCGGTATGAATCGAAAATATCTTCTTTCGATATCAAATGCATTATTTTCAACTGCACGATGTGCAAATCGTGATAAAAAGGGCTGGCGATCATTTTTAAAAATTGTTTAGAAAGGTCGTAAAGCGACCAGAAGCCGGCGTCGTATTTCGGCAAATTTTCTTTCAGAGTCTTGACGCAATTATTCCAAAGATTCAAAGCGTCCTTATCGCCGGTGAGTAGACAATAATCCCAAACGCCCCAAAGCGCCCATAAAAACCCGTTTAAGATGTGGGTCGGGGAATCAATAATATATTCTTCCAGCCAAATATTGCCGTCGTTGTCCGTGAATTTCACTCCGCCGTCTTTTATGTCAACGTTCATTGAAATGAAAGCCTGCCGAGCGGCTTCCAGATATTTTTGTTCGCCGGTTTCTTTATAAATTCTCCCTAAAAGAGAAATACCCGTGCCCTGCGAATGCGCCGAATACCAGCCGGGCGAAAGATATTGTTTGTAATGCCAGCGGAATTTATGTTTCCAAACCGCCAAACCCTTGTCATTCTTTTCCAAATTTTTAACCAGCCAATCGGCTTGAATTTTAGCGATTTCCAGATATTTTTTATCGCCAGTTTTTAAATATAAATTATAATGGCCGAGCCCGTACTGGGCGACAGCCAGCGGATTATATTGCCGGCCGATATCAAAATAATAATCGAAAAGAATGACGCCGTCTTTGTCTTTCGGCCCGCCATAATCCGCCTTATCCCTGAAAGTCATATAGTAAGGCCCTTTTATGTCGTTTACGGCAATTTCCTCGCTCATAGCCGGCGTTTCATGCCAGAAAGAAAGATAACCCTTATTCTTGGTGAAATAAACTTTAAAAATTCTCCGCCAATAACTAAGCCGTTGAACAAAAATTGACATAATTACATCTCCGTCGCTTGGCCGGTTTTCAAAGATTCCGCTACTTTGAAAATTGTTGAATGGACGTCGCTTATCTCTTGAAGGGTGAATGGGGACGGCTTTCCGTTCCTAATCGCGTCGATAAAAATTTCCAATTCATTGGTATACCCCTTGTCTTGATGCCATAATCCGATATTCTCCGTTTTATCGGAATAAAATAACTTACCTCCCTTAAAATTATCAATTACCATCGATTTGCCGCCTCCGTAAATTTCGATATATTCTTTGGGCAAACGAAAACTCCCCAAAGCGCTGTAAAATATCACGGCCAAAGAATTATTTTCATACTCAATATTAACAATAATATTTTCATCGTGAGCAACTTCTTTCCCAACCGGCACGGCGCTCGTGTAAATCCGCCGCGGCCTGGAACCGATTAGAAACTGAAAAGCGTCTATAAAATGGCAATCCTCTCCGATTATCCTGCCACCTTCTTTCAAATCATAACTCCAATGATTTTTTTCCGAAAAAGGATAATTAACCCTGTACATTATCATCATCGGGGCGGCGGAACTGAATTCTTTTTTGGCTTTTATAAAATGTTTGGAGAAACGGCGGTTAAACCCCACAAAAAGCCTGCCGCCGGATTTCTTCGCCGCTTCCATCACTTCTTTCAATTCGCTTTTGTCCAAAGCAACCGGTTTTTCAACATAAATATTCTTGTTGGCCGACAACGCTTCCTTAATTATCTTTGAGTGAGAACTGTGCCGCGTAGCGCAAATTATCAAATCAATATTTTTGTCGTTGATTATTCTATGATAATCGTTGGTAATGTACTCCGACCCCCATTTCCCGCCGATTTCTTTCGCTTTTTGACCAGTTGAATTGCAAACGGCGTAAAGCCTGACATTTTTATCTTTCACTTCTTTCAAGTGGGGTAGAATTGTCGAGGTCGCAAAAGATCCCAGACCGATAATGCCGATATTGATGGTTCTGCCGACAGCCGCGCTTTTTATTTCGCCCGTCTTTTCTATTTTTAAAAAATCGGTTTTCTTTTCTTTTTTCGGATAAGAAAGGAGGATTCCGTAAAGAAGCCCTTTGGGAGCGGCGATTAATTCATAGGCCTTCTCCGCTTCTTCAATCGGAAAAACTCCGCTGATCAAATCACCTATCCTGATGCGCTTATCGGCGACAAGTCTTAAAAATTCTTCCATATTGCGCTTTTCTGTCCATCTCACATAACCAAAAGGATAATCTTTTCCGCCTTCCTCATAATCCGGGTCATATCTGCCGGGCCCGTAAGAACAGGAAGCGCGATAATCCAATTCTTTTTTATAAAAATCGCGCCACGGGATATTGGTCAAAATATTGCCTATTTGGACAATCCGTCCTTTGTCTCTACAAATATCAACCGCCAGTTTTAACGGCGCATCGTCTTTGCTTGCCGCATAAATCAGAGCCGCGTCAACACCTTTCCCGTCGGTAAATTTTTCAATCGCGTTTTTATAATCGTCTTCGTTCAAATTTATCGCCAAATCGGTTCCACTTCCCTTGGCAAATTCGATTTTCTTCGAATCAATATCAATGACAACTACCGAATGGCCGTATGCCTTAAGTATCCGCGCCGCCAATTGTCCCAAAAGACCCAATCCAACTACCGCCACCTTCTCTCCGGCGGAAAGTTCGGCTCTTCTTATCCCCTGCATCGCGATAGCGCCCAAAGTAACGAAAGCCGCTTCTTCATCTGAAACATTTTTTGATATTTTTACGCATAAATTTTTTGGAACGTATATAATTTCCGCATGCGACGCGTAATTTTGCCCGGCGCAAGCCACCCTGTCGCCGGTTTTGAATTCTTCGACATTATTGCCGACTTCGATAATTTCGCCGCTTGAACTATATCCCAAAGCAATATCGCTTTCCAATTTTGATTTTGCCACTTGCCAAGCCGCCATAATTCCCTTGGTCTTAGCCAGCATAAAAAATTTCTGGACATAATCCGGACGCTCTTTGGCTTTTTGAACCAAGCCCTTTTTGGACAATTCAATAATTCCCCGTTCCGTGCCAGGACTGATCAAAGAAAAATTGTTTTTTACCAAAACACCACCGCTTTTTAAGGTCGGCGATGTTATTTCCTCTATTTTGGTTTTGCCGCTTTTAGGATTTTGAAAAACCTGTTTCATAGTTTTAATAATATCTTAAACAATATAACTATAAATGTAGCCGACATTTTCATAAAAAACAATGACTATAATTTATTTTTCTCCGGTAATAACCTTAAAAAAACCCAATATCGAAGGAATGAAATAAGCGACAAATTTGGGCCAATAATGATTATGGCTTATTCTGATGTCGTATGGCGTGACAATGTTTTTGACTTCGATATTGCGAAAATCCTTAAAGAACAAGCGCGCTTCTTTATCAGTAATCGCTTTCGTTCCCGGACTTTCATGGTGTTCGTAAAAAAGACGGTTTAAAGAAATAAAAGGGTTCAATCTCAATAATCCGTAAAAAAAATATAATTGCAAACCGACCAGCGAATAACGATTATACAGCATAACGCAAAAAGAACCGCCGGGTTTCAAAACGCGATAAACTTCGTTTATGGCTTTCACCATATCGGGCGTATGATGAAGCACTCCCCAAGAATAAATAAAATCAAAAGCGTTGTCCGGAAAAGGCAAGGCTTCGGCGTCGGCAAGTTGAAGGTTGGGTCTTAAATCGTTAAATTCAAAATTCTTTTTTGCCAACTCCAAAGAATTAAGCGAAGCGTCTATCCCCGTATAATAAGCTCCGGACCTTGCAAATTCAACTCCGTCAGTACCGACGCCGCAGCCGATTTCCAGAACTTTTTTCCCTTTCAATTTATTAAAACCGGCTATTTCCCCGATGAAAGGTTCAAGCCGATATCTTCTTTTTTTAATATTGTCAAAATAATCGCGATCGACATTTTCCGGTATAATCCCGAAGGTTCCGCAAGGCTTTTTATTCCAAAAATCACGGATTCTATCTTTGAATTTATCCATGTTTTATCTTTTTCATCGCTTCATATTCTTTGGCGTCCGTTAAAAATTGATGCCAATATCCCTGTAAAAAATGAAATATCAGCCCTTCTTTGCCGTCTAAAAATCCAAAGCGAAAAAAATATCGATAAATAAAATAAAGAAAAGCTCTTAAAAAAAGAGGTAGCCGCAAATATAAATTTTGTTTAATCCAGCGCTTGCGACCCGCCTGCCCTTCTATTCCAACAAATTCGCTTTTTAACCGCTCTCTGGCCTCTCTTGTTGAAAAATCATTATGTTTGGCAATCCAAGATTCTAAATTCTTTTTATTATCATCTATAAAATCATTTTTTAATTTTTCGGCGCTTCCTTCCAATAAAATAATGTGCTCATCCATTTCTCTTTGTTCCGAACACGCCTTTCCTTTTCTGAACAATCTTAACAGCCAAGTCGGATAATAGCCGCCGTGTTTCATCCATCGCCCCATAAAATAAACGCGACGTTTAATAAAATAACCATTTACTTCCGTAGAAGAGGAAATTTCTTTTTTAATTTCCTCTTTTAATTCTTCCGTCAAATATTCATCCGCGTCCAGCCGCAAAATCCACTCATTTTTAATATCGAGATTGTCTATCGCCCAGTTAAACTGCTGGGCCTGATTTTCAAAAAGATGCTGAACGACTTTCGCGCCGTATTGTCCGGCGATTTCCAGGGTTTTATCGATTGAAAAAGAATCAACGACGAAAATTTCGCCAGTCCAATCGGCAATGTTTTTCAAGCAATTTTCAAGATTTAATTCTTCGTTGTAAGTTAAAATTATGACGCTAAGCGAAATTCTCATATGATTATTTTACCCAATTTTCTTAAGATACCAATTATAAGCTGTTTGAACGATTATTTTCAAATCGGAATGTTTTGGCTCAAATCCAAATGTTTTTTTGATTAAGGCGTTGTCCGCCACCAGTATCGCAGCGTCGCCTTTGCGTCTTTCTTGTTTTTTTATTTTTATTTTTTTGCCGGAAATTTTTTCAACCATTAATATGATTTCTTTGTTGGAATATCCCTTGCCGGTCCCGACATTATAAGCCGGAAAAAAAATTTTGTTTTCCCGCAACGCTTTCAACGCCAAAATATGGGCTTCCGCCAAATCTAAAACATGAATGTAATCGCGGACGCAAGTTCCGTCAATGGTCGGATAATCCGTTCCGAAAAGCGAAAATTCTTTTCCCTTAACGGCGCTTTCAATCGCCAAAGGGATAATATGAGTTTCCGGTAAATGGGCCTCTCCCAGACCGGTATCCGGCATGGCGCCAGCGGCATTAAAATAACGGAGGGAAATAGATTTTATTTTTTGCCGCTTTAATATCTTTTCAACCGTTAATTTAGTTTCTCCGTAAGGGCTGGGCGGCGAACATTTAGAATTTTCAGAAATAGGCATTATTCCCGCATCGCCGTAAATGCCAGCGCTCGACGAAAAAACCAAATTATCGGAACCGCTTGATGCCATGCCTTCCAAAACATTCATCGCGGACCCAATATTATTCTTATAATATAATTCCGGTTTTTCAATCGATTCGCCCGTTGAAATATATCCGGCAAAATGAATAACCCCGTCAAAACTCCTGGAAAAAACTTTACCGATGAATTTTTTATCCAAAAGGTCTCCTTTTAAAAATTCCGCCCTTGGATCAACGGCCCATTCATTTCCTCTTTCCAAGCTGTCCGCAACCGTTATTTCATAACCCGAATCAATAAGGTATTTCGCCGCAATAGAACCGATATAGCCCGCTCCGCCGGTAATTAAAATCTTCATGGCGATATTATTTCGGCTTTACAAGCTTTTTATTTAATTTATGGATAATCTTATGGTGGATTTCTTTTACTTTTCTTATCTCAAGCGTTGATTCGGTGGAAAACGGAATAATTTCATAATCGCCGGCGCTTCTCTGTTCTTTGATAAAAATGTCATCCGGCAGATGAATAGCTCCGGATTTTTTCAGGATTAATTTATAAATCGGCCAGATTAATCTTACTTTTCTGTGCTCGGCCTTCGCCAAATCAGCTTGATGGAATAGAACCATAAACGGCACCTTTGAGAAAAATTTGAAAATTAAAGCCGCCAACGAACCGTAAGTGGCCCTTATTGACCAAGCCAGGGGAAATTTATGGCTTTTATGCAATTTCATGGCCTTAAACGGACCGATCAGAGCCAACAAATATTTGTCTAAATTGCCGCCAATCCCGACCCGATAGATTGTAAAATTTTCACCCTGATGAATTTTCGGCAAATCGCTTCTGAATTTACCGGCAATGATATGAAAATGAAAATTCGGCATTTCTCTCACCAAATCTTTGACATTTTTTTCAAGATTCCCCTCAATCGGGTCGTCATAAACAGTCGAAAAAACAAGAATATTGGTTTTATTTTTTACTCTCTCTTTAAAGTATTCAATCGTTTTCTTTAACCCCGTTTCAAAATCAACTCTCGGCCGCCAGTTTAATTTTTCTTTGGCCAATGAAATATCGGGCCGTCTCTTCTGGGGATCGTTGGTGACCTCCGGCAAATATATGATTTTTGAGCCGGAACCGGTTAATTTAATTATCATCTGGGCCAATTTTTTAATCGTCATTTCATTCGGATTGCCGAGATTAATCGGACCCCCGAAATCGCTGTTTTCCATCATCGCCGCCATTCCCGCTATTAAATCGTCAATATACATAAAACTTCTCGTTTGGTTGCCTCTCCCATAGATGGTGATGTCTTCGTTTTTTAAGGCCTGAATGATGAAATTGGAAATCACCCGGCCGTCGTCCAAAGCCATTTTGGGGCCATAAGTGTTAAAAATTCTGACTATTCTGATATTAACGTTAAATTCGCGGGCATAATCGGAAAATAGCGTTTCAGCCGCTCTTTTCCCTTCGTCATAACACGACCTGGGGCCGGTCGGGTCAATGTTGCCGCAATAAGTTTCTTTTTGGGGATGCTCCAGCGGATCGCCGTAAATTTCCGATGTCGACGCTTGCATAATTTTAGCGCCGTTTGTCCTGGCCAACTCAAGCATATTTACGGCGCCCAAAACATTGGTTTTAATCGTATAAACCGGATCGAATTGATAGCTGATAGGCGAAGCCGGACAAGCTAAATTGTATATTTCATCAACCTCCAGGAAAAACGGATTGATAATGTCGTGTTCGATGAATTTAAAATTCGGATGGCTCAACAAATGCCGAATATTATCTTTTGAACCGCTGTAAAAATTATCGACGCAGGTCACTTTATTCCCCCTTGTCAAAAGATAGTCGCAAAGATGCGACCCGATAAAACCGGCTCCTCCGGTAACAAGAATTTTTTTGTTTTTTTCTTTTGATTTCATAATTTTCATCTCCCATATTTGTCATTGATCCGCACAATATCGTCTTCTCCCAGATAATCGCCGCTTTGCGTTTCAATCAGTTCCAACGGTTCATCGCCCGGATTTTCCAATTGATGCTTTCCCCCAACCGGAATGTCAAAACTCTGATGAGTTTCTAAAAAAAATACTTTCCCGTCCAGCAATATTTTGGCGGTTCCCCGCAGCACGACCCAGTGTTCCGATCTTTTATTGTGGTATTGCAAGCTTAATTTTTCTTTCGGCTTGACGGAAACTTTTTTGACTTTGAATTTTTCTCCTTCTTCTATTACCGTAAAAAACCCCCAAGGCCGATGAACGGTCGGATGCTCAAAATACTGGGACAGATTATTGGCTTTTATCTGTTCCAAAATATTCTTTATTTCGCCGCTTTTTTCTCTATGGGCAACCAAAACCGCGTCTTCGGTGTCAACCACTATCAAATCTTTCAGTCCGACCGCCGCCACAATTCTTCTTTGAGTTCCGTAAATCAAACATTTTTGGCAATCGACGCCGAAAATATTTTCACCGATAACGTTTTGGTTGGAATCTTTAGGAAGCAAACCGTAAAGAGATTTCCAGGAACCGACATCTTGCCACTTAAAATTAGCCGAAATGGCTTTTATTTTTTTTGATTTTTCCAAAACGCCGCTATCAACAGAAATCGAATCAATTGATTTATAAAAACCGGGAAATTTCAACGCTCGATAAACTTTGGGAAGGTGCTTCTTAACCTCTTTAAGAAAAACCTCCGCCTTCCAGACAAATATGCCGCTATTCCAAAAATACCCCTCTTTTATGAACCGTTCGGCTGTTTTCTCATCCGGCTTTTCGGTGAATTTTTCGACTGTTTGAATTTTAGATTTGGATTTCCTGTCTGTTTTGAGATATCCGTATTCCGCGCTGGGACCAACTGGCTTTATCCCGAATACCACCAAAAATCCTTCCTTTGCCGGCTTCAGCGATTCCTTAATTGTTTCAATGAATTTTTTATCCGGCTTTATCAAGTGGTCTGCCGGACACACTGCCATAATCGCTTTTCTATTTTCTTTGAAAACCCGGCTGGCCGCCAAAGCGATTGCCGGCGCCGTGCTCTTTTGCGCCGATTCTATTATGAAATTTTCCTTTTTAAACCCGAATTCTTTCAATTGGATGTAAATGTCGTCCGCCAGGGGAGCATTGGTAACGACGTAAATTTTTGACGGTTTTATAATTTTTTTCAGCCGCAAAAACGTCTGTTGAATCAATGTTTTATCGCCGAAAAGTTTAAGCAATTGTTTGGGATAAAATTTGCGGCTTACGGGCCAAAGCCGCGCGCCGGACCCGCCGCCCAAAATCACGCCGTATAAATTTTTAATTGCCGATTCGTTTTGTTTCGCCATTTTGATGATTTGCGATTGTTTTATTATACTCTTCCAAAAATCTCTTTGCCACCTTATCGCCGGAAAACTCGTTTTTTACCAGTTTTTTGCCTTGTTCCCCCATTTTTTCCGCCAATTCCGGATTTTCCAAAATTTCCAAAATTGCTTCCGCAACCTGATTAACATTTTTCTCGACGACCAAACCCGCGCCGCTTGTTTCCACTTCCCCCGAAATACCGACTCCTTTTGTGACCACGACCGGCAGGCCGAAGCTCATCGCTTCAATCACCGCCATCCCGAAATTTTCCGAATAAGACGGCAAAACAAAAACATCGCTTTCCCGCAAAGCCGCGATTTTATCTTCGCCCAACAACATGCCGGTAAAAATTACTCTGCCGTCGTTTTTCTCATTTTCGCGCAATTTCGCGTCTCGCAGCATCTCTTCAACTTCTTTTTTGTAATTTCCGTCATCCGGCCCCGCCAAAACCAAAACCGCATTCGGCTTTTTTTTAACAACTTCCACGAAAGCCGGAATTAAAGTGTCCAATCCTTTTTTCCAATTCAAGCGGCTTAAAAAAAGAATTATTTTCCCGCCCAAAGCGATTTTATTTTTTTTTCTGAAATCAATTTTTTCCTCGTTGTCATCCGCGCCAACGGCGCTGTCGCCCAAACTATTGGGAATAATAATCGCTTTTCTCATCGGCAAACCGGCTTCCAGATATTCTTTTTTTTCCGTTTCAACGGTGAAATGGAGCGCGTCGGCGCCGGCTAAATTTCTTCTTTCAATCAAAAAAATATAAATTTTTTTGAGCAAAGAGTTTTTTTTGCCAAGCGGCTCTCTCATTAAACTGCCATGCGGAGAAATTATATGCGGCTTGCCGAATTTTCTGGCGTAATAAGTTCCCAAAGCTGAAGCGGACAAAAAAACGGAAGTAATATGGACCAAGTCAAATTTTTTGATGTTTTTCGCCAAAGCGCGATGCATCGCGAAAGAATATTGCCACGGCCGAAAAGTGACGGAAAAATAAAAAACTTTAACGCCATCAATAACGACTTCCCGGTTAAGCGGGACATCCAGAGTTTTGTCGCCGTCAATATTAATAGTGTAAACAACCACTTCAATGCCGTTTTTCGCCAATTCCTTATTCAAAGCGTGCGTCGGTATAATCGGCCCGCTCGCGAATATGGCCGGCAAATAACTTGGAATAACGTGAAGAATTTTCATATTCTTTTATTGAATGAAAATAATTTCCTATAAAAATTTTGCCCAAAAAAAGACAGGAATAAATTAACGTAATTTTTAAAAATAAAAGGGTTGGCTTTAACGGCTTTAAGAAAAAATTTTCTTGCCGATCCGGCTTCGCCTCCGACCATATAAAGCATCCCGATTCCCCTTAATCTTTCGCTGTAAAGCCTCGTCATTTTTTCATATAATCCGCGGTATTTTTCGGTAAAAGAAGAAAAATTTTCCGCCCGCTTTGCGGCTTCTCTCTCGCTTAACCGATCATAGCTCTTGGTAAAATTTCCTCCGTGAGTGTAAGTCCGATAAAGCGGCTCGTCTATAAAATAAAAATCATACCCCGCTTGGGCAATCCTGAATATTATATCCGTGTCTTCAAAAGCTCCGATATTTTCATCCCGGGGACCGATGATTTCGATTGTTTCCCGGGAGAAAAACATCGAACTGTTGTTGCCGCAATAAAATCCGGGATTAGCCAACACATCATGAACGGATTCGTATTTTAAAAGTTTGAAAACGGAAAAAAGTCCGTCTTTCCCCTTTATATCAACGGCTTTCGGATGTTTTAATCCGATTGCCGGCTTGGCGATTTTGCCGGCGGATTGTCCCGGCTTTGTTTCGTCTATCTCAAAAGCGTTGCAACTTACGACGCCGAACTTTTCTTTGCCGACCGCATCAACAAGATTCAATTGTCTTTCCAATTTTTGCGGCAGCCATTCGTCGTCGTGGTCTAAAAAAGCGATATAATCGCCTTTCGATAATCCAACTCCGATATTTTTGGGATGGGCCGGCGCGCCGGAATTTTTGTCCAAAAATACGCCTGTTATTCTCCCGTCTTTTTTTTCGAATCCTTCAATTATTTCCCCGGTTTTGTCGCTGGAACAATCATCGACGATAATCAATTCGAATTCTTTGAAGGTCTGGTTCAAAACGCTCGAAATCGTTCGAGGTAAAAATTTTTCCGCGTTGTACGTCGGTATAATGACTGAAATTTTTGGCATATTGTTTCATTTATAGATAATTCCGATGCCTCCCCAGTCCTGATTTTTATCGTTAATTATCTCAAGATATTTGAAATTATTTTTAATCTCGTTCCATAGTTTATCCACCCCGCAATTCGCTTCCGGCGGATGAACGGCGATGTCGTGGAAAGCGATTATTCCTCCGCTTCCGACAAGGGGACCGTACATTTCAAAATCTTTTTTCACTCCGCCGTAAGTATGGTCGCCGTCGATAAAAAGAACATCGATCTGCCTATTATTCAAAATCTTTTTCACCTCCTCAACGGTTGACGATTGATGAGAATCGGCTTTCAAAAGATGGATTTTTTGCCTGCCGGAAGCGAAAGCCGAATAAAGGCGCGTCCTCCAACCGGGATATTTGTTGTCGCTACTCGGCAAATCTACGCTGATTACGACGGCGTTTTCATGCGCGCTTTTCGCCAATAAAAATAAAACTCCGCCGCGAGCGGTGCCTATTTCCAAAACAACCCGGGGTTTTTCTCTTTTCCCGATTAAAGACACAAATTGAGAAATTTCTTCTTTTATCTGCAGAGGCGCGATAATTCCCCAGAAACCGTTAAAAACAAATTCCAATGTTTCTTCATTACTCCTAAATGAAGCCTTTTTCACTTTCATTAAAACCAACGGGGAAATTATATAGAAAATGGAGGGTTTTAACAAAAAAAACAATTTTTCCGCAAGTTTGGAGAAAAAATAAAACAATCCCTTCTCTCCGATGATATTCCCGGCTTTTTTAATTTTTCCGACTACTTCGAGTTTCATCTATTATTTTTTTATAATTTTCAGCGACTTTGTCGCCGTAATCGTCCCAAGTAAAACCGGCGGTAACCCTTTCTTTGGCGGATTGCCCAATTTGACGACAAATTTCCGGATTTTCATAAAGATAAATCAGTTTCTCCTTTAATTTTTCGATATCGCGGATTGGAATGATAAATCCGTCGGTGCCCTCCCTGACAATATCTTCCGCTCCCGCATTGACGGTGGCAATTACCGGAAGGCCGCACGCCATTGCCTGAACCTGCACCAAAGCAAGCCCTTCCTGAATCGACATTATCACAAAAACCGACCCCTGTGAATAATATTTATAAAGCTCTTTTTGCGGAACATGGCCGATCCATTTGAATTTTCCTTCATATTTTCTGAAAAACGGCTTTATTTCGTCGCTCATGGAACCGATGAGAAGCAATTCGGCATTAGGAAGATTCAATTCGGAAAATGCCTTGAGAAGATAATGAACTCCTTTCGGCAAACTCATGCCGCCGACAAACACAACCCTGAAAACGCCGTCTTTTTTGGGAACTTGTTTGAATTCGGACAAATCGACTCCGTACGGAATATGGATTAATTTATTCTCCGGCACGCCCTGCTCCATAAATGTTCTTTTGACGAACAGCGACGGAACCGAGATGTAATCCGCCTGCTGATAAGATTGCAAATCGTCTTCAATACAGCGGGGATGGGGAAATAAAAAAGGACTCGGGGGTATCCCGAATTTATCGTATTCTTCTTTTAAAACTTTAGTTACGTAAAGCGTATGGGCGCTCCCGTTTTCAACCACCGCAATCATTCCCATCCGCATTGCCTTCCTCATGGTGTGATGGAACACCGACGGCCCGCCGACCAAAATATCCGCCTTTTTCAACCGCTTTCCCGACTGCCGGTCAAAAACCCGGTGAAGAAAGTGCTGGGGATTGTATAAATTTTTAACCGCCTGGGGAAGCTTTTGCCAGCTTCGCTGCAATATTTCTTTTGCGACAAACGAATCTATTTTATCCTTTGGAATGCCATATTTAACGACTTCGAATTTGGGGTAGGAAGTGATAAGTTGGCTTAAATAGCCCCGCTTCAATAATTGCTGGGCCAAATTGAACATGTGAAATCTTCCCAAAACGGAAATTGCGACTTTCATATTTTCAAAAAATTATCCCGTTAAATACTTTCCGATTGTAGAAGTTTTCAATTTATGCCGCAAGGACGCCGGTATCACTTTTTTCAAATGCCAAATCGTTTTTTTTAGCAACAATTTCCGGTTGCTTTGGCTTATAAGCATTATCCTGAATGCCAAATCTTCGCGCAAAGTAATTTCAGTTTGACCGTCTATATCGTTTTTCTTTATAAATTTGCCGTATAATTCCAATAAAATGGAAATGATTTCTTTTATTTGGTTGTTTGTAAGAGATTTTCCGAGACGGGAGAACCATTCCGCCGTCGCCTCCGGCACTTCCCTCTCCAACAATTTTTCAAACAATTGTTTTCTTATCTTGACGCTGAAATGATATTGCGTCTTTGATTGCGTGTTCATTATCGATTTGCCGTGCAGGCGCCGGCTGTGCAAAATTTCCTGCAAATTGGCGAAACGCGTCGAAAAAATAAGCCGGCTCCATAATTCGGTGTCTTCTGTGTGGATAAATCGGGGGTCGTATCCGCCGGTCTCCATTACGACATCGCGCTTCATCATCACGGTGGGATGGATAATGGCGCAATCAAAAAGCATTTTCCAAAAAATCGGATAATGAGTCGCCGGCTGTTCCAAAACCGCTATAAAATTTCCCCTGCTATCGATATGATTGATGTTCGTCCCGAGCACTCCTGTTTCCGGATGCCGCTCAAAATATTTTATTTGTTTTTCAAACCTTTCCGGATTGCTTATGTCGTCGGCGTCCATTCGGGCGATAAATTCGCCGCGTGCTATTTTCAAGCCCAGATTTAAAGATTTCACAAGCCCGATGTTTTTTTCGTTTTTAAGGCGCACGATGCGCTTATCGCCGAATTCAGCAATAATTTTTTCGGTGTCGTCAGTCGATCCGTCGTTGATAATAATAAATTCAAAATCAGAAAAAGTCTGATTTAATATGCTTTCAACCGCTTCCCTTAAATACTTCGCCCCGTTATAAACCGACATTATTACCGATATGTTAGGAATATTCATGATAATGATATTATGCCGTAATTTCGTTGATAAACCGCGTTACTTTATCGCAATAATCGTCAAGATTTATATTTCGAGGGACTAAAATACGATAACGTTTTATTTTAGAAAAAGATTTTTCAAGGATTTCTTTCTGCGTTGTTTCGAATTCCAGCATGTCAAATAAACCGAGAGCTTCCAAAGAATACAGATATTTCAAACCGCCGGAGAATTCAAGATGAAGAATTCCCGCCGTTTCCCCGACAAGCTCATCCAATTTCATTTCTTCTATTTTTATTTCGCTTCCGTCATATTTGCTCAAAAACAAGCCGGCGAACAAATCTTTTTGCTTTCCCATTTGTTCGGAAGGAACAATAAAATTCGCCGGCACTTTCGCATAATCGGCGTGCCATCCATTCAAAATCGGCTCTCCGGCCAGAAAACGCTTGGCTGCAAAATTCACAGCCCGTTTTCCTTCGTAATACGGCCAAAATATCTTTCTCATTGTCAGATATCTGCCGAAAGAAGTGTTTCTAATTTCCGGAAAAAATTTTACGTGATAATCGTAGATTGAAAAATCGCTCGGATAAGAATGCATCTTTGCGTTTTTATCGATGATTACGAAATCATCTCCGAAAAACTTGAAATTTTTCTCTTTGCGAAGTTTGGACATAAGCGTTGTTTTCCCCGTTCCCCCGAAGGCCGGGAAAATTAAGCCTTTGCCGTTTATTTCCGCGCCGGCGCCATGTAAAAAACTATACCCGCGCTTCAAAAGCAAAACCTGCAGCCAAAGATTAGTTGCCCGATTGGCGTAAGCCGTATATTCGCAAATTTTATTGTTATTCAAAGTTAACGCGAATTTCTCCCGGGGAAAATATACTCCCGAATCAAAACCGATAAATTCATCCGTTATTTTAAGCCCGGATTCCGGCAATTGAAATTCGGAAAATTTTCTTACTTCATAATCAACGGTTTCATATTCCTCGTCCGCCTTGAAATCCCGCAGATAATGATCGTAGCCGGGAGTTAAATCGTTATTTTCTTCAATAACCGCCACTTTCAAAAAATTATGAATATTGTAAAAAGATTTCATTTTTATTGCTGCGCCAATTCAATCGCCCGATAGACATCTTCGGCAAATTTTTCAACGCGAAAAGGATAGTTTGGAGAATTGATGTATTCCCAGCCCCGCTGTCTCATTATTTCATATTCTTTGATGCCGGCAAACGACTGCAAATATGAAACCAGTTCATCCAAATTTTTGAAATTATTGTAATTAATGTAAGTGTCGCGGGGAATGTATTCATCGGTGTTCGGCGGCGGGAGATATACCGGCACCGCGCCGGTCGCCATTGCCATAAAAGGGTCGTATTCAAAATCTCCCGCGGGAATAGCGTTTTGAATACACAACGCATACCAGTATTCGGCGAACGCTTCCCATTTATCCGGAGCGAAACCTTTATATAAATTCGTATAAAAAGGCCGCGACATGCCAAGATGGTACGTTTTTTCCGAATTCCATCCCGGGCCAAAAAGATCGAGTAAAGCATCTCCGCGTTTTTCAAAATATCTGATGATATCCCTCCGCAAAGAATACAATTCTCCAGGCACGGATGAGTATTTATTGGACTGCATCAAAACGCATAAATTTTTCTTCTCTTTTGAAAGAAAATGTTGGCGTTTTTCTTTCGGAAAAGGCACAGAAACTTTGAATTCCACGAATTTTCCCGGGTATTGCTTCGCCAAATCGCTTGACCAGGAAAGAAAAACCTTATGAAACGGCATATAATATTTCAGATATTTCCAAGCCCAAGGATTAACGATATTTGGCTCCAAAATAAAAAAGATGACGTTTTTCGGATGGACGCGCCTTTTCAGTATTGTAAAGTATTTTGCCGGAGAAGGTTCCATCATTAACCACAAATCAACCTCTTTTAAATTTTTGTAAACGTCGTAGGTGTGAATCTCAATCCCTTTCTCATTTAAGAGTTTTTTTAAGGCCTCGTATCTTTCCGCCACCGGAAGACCTCCCATGCTTTTTGCAAATTCCGACTTTGAATCAAAAATCTGATCTTTAAGCATATTGGGATACCCCGGGTCAAAAGCGATTTTTTTTATTTGTTTTGCCATAAAATAATTATTACTGTTTGAAAAAATCTTTGATGGCATCGCAGACGCGCGCGATTTCCTCGTCCGTTAACTTACTCGAAGAAGGAAGCCATAATCCTTTGGCGGCAATTTTTTGAGCAACCGGGTGCGATTCACTGCGATTATAAACCGGTTCTGCATGCAAAGCCGGATAAAACGGCCGACTTCCTATTTGATTATTTTTTAAAAATTCTATCAAATCTTCTCTCTTGCCGTTTTCCACCAAGATATCAATAAACCACGGCGAGGTGTTTTCTAAATTCGTGGGAATAAAAGAAATCCCCGCAACGCCTTCAAGATTTTTTTTGTAAAGAGCGTAAATGTCTTTTTTTCTTTGGACGCGCCAAGGCAACTTTTTCATTTGTTCAGTGCCGATAATTGCCTGAATGTCGGTAAATTTAAAATTCCAGCCCATGGTCAAATAACGGTCGGCGCCCGGCTTTTCGCGGCCAAAGTCGCGCAATTTTTGGATCCGCTCAATAAGAATTTCGTCATTTGTTATTAAGGCGCCGCCCTGCCCCGTTGAAATCACTTTGGGCGCGCTAAAAGAAAAACTGCCGATATCACCGAAAGTCCCCAGATGTTTTCCGTTTTTGAATGAACCGAGAGACTGAGCCGCGTCTTCAATGAGTTTTATTTCTTTTTCTTTGCAAAAAGAAACGAATTCTTCCAGATTTGAAGGATAACGGCCGTTGATAGTGACAAGCATTATAGCTTTAGTGCGCGGGGAAACAGCTTTTTTCATCAACTCAAAATCCAAACACAAATTATCAGGATTAATATCGGCAAAAACCACTTCCGCACCGGCTAATTTTACGGCATTCGCGCTCGCTACCATCGTATAATCCGGAACAATCACTTCATCGCCCGGACCAATGCCACAAGCAATCAAAGCCAAAGTTAAACTGATGGTGCCATTGCTTACCACCGAACAATATTTAGCGCCGGTGTATTCCGCAATCATCTTTTCAAACTCCCGGGTTTTCTTAAATTCCGTCACCCAGCCGCCGCTTTTCAGATATTCTGAAATGGCTTGCTCTTCCTTTTCGTCAAACCACGGCTCCATTTGATTTATAAAATTTTCCAGAATCGCCATAAGTTTATTTTTTTATCGCCTCCACATTCAGACTTATCAAAATGCCTTTCTTTATATCCATATGCGGAACATAGGCGCGCGAGTAATCGTCGTAATCTTTGTGGATGGTCTTTTTCCAGTCATATCTCCCGACTTTTATAAAACCATTACCTTCGAGCAGCCGTTTTAAACTTTTAAAATCATAGACGGTTTTGTGATAAACAATTTTCTTGTCGCCGGGAATCGGCCAACGGCCGAAAAGCGGCCCCAAAATTCCCTGATGTTCCAAATTTTTTCCGTATTTTAAATATACTTTTACAATCGCCTCGAAATCGGGAACCGCCAACCGCAAAATGCCGCCCTTTCTCAAAACCCGCCGCCATTCTTTCAAAACTTTTATCGCCTCAAAACGGTCAAAATATTCAAAAGCATGGGAACAATAAATCAAATCAACCGAATTATTTTTGAAATTAGACAAATTGTTGATGGGGCGACGATACTTAATATGAGGAAACTTCGCCAAATCAACATGAATAAAGCCGGGAATATACCGCTTGCCGCATCCCAAGTGGAGCATGAGTGGTTTTTTTGTTTTCATAGACGTGCAGTAGTCGAAGCGATGAACTTCCTGTTCACAAAGATCGCGTCCGCTACGGTGAGCTGGCCGTCCCGCTGGGTATAGGAATCATAAAAGTTAAAAAGCGAGAAGCCCTTCCCGCGAAGGTAGAGCGCAATATCTTCATACAATGGCGCGCCTTTGTAGATTTCCTCGAACTCCACTTCGGTCACTACCACCTTCGTATTTTTAAGCAGGCGCTCCGCCCCCTTAAGCGCCTCGAGCTCATATCCTTCAAGGTCGAGTTTTATGACATCCGCCTTTTCTATTTCATCGTCGAGCCGCACTATGGAGGTTTGGACCGTACCCTTCACCGTAACCGCAGTACCGTGGGAACGCTCCGCCCTCTGAAGAAAAGACGAGGAAACGTCGTTATCGGAAAGCAGGAATGATTTTGTGCCGGCAACACTTCCCAAGGCCTTTTCGCTTACTTTCACGTTTTCCATCCCCGCGAACTTTTTGCGCACTATCGCGAGCGATTCCGGATTGGGCTCGAATGCATACACGACGGGACGTTCATACATTTTAAGAAGGGACTCTATCCATGCTCCTCGATTACTCCCACCATCTACCACCGTTGGATCATCAGAGGCAACTAGTTTTTTAACGTCTTCGTGAATGTTCCGGTATGTGAGCATCCCCTCTCGCGGCGCGAGCGCTTTTGCAAGCGGCAGCTGAATGTAGTAGCGGATGTAGGGACCAATCTTTCTCATTATTCGAACACGATTTTGTCTTCCACGAAGGGGCCGTTTTTGAATTCCAGCATTTCCGCGTCTTCAAGAACCTCCATGCCAAAACCGCTGTTCACGAGCATCACGCCCTGCCCCGAGTTCAATTTTAAAACTTCAACCAAGTCTTTCTCGAAATATATTGAAACTTTAACGCTGCCGGAAATAATAATCAGCGCCTCCATCTGGCCTTCCGTTGTCCTGGTCATCGGCTTATGATAATGCCCAGGCCATATTTTCCCCTTGGGATATTTCAAAGATATGATTTGCAACGGCCATTTTCCATCGGTAATAGGCGTTGTTCCATCTTGAAATTGGCCGTCGAAAACTATGGCAATCACCTTATCGTCTTTTTTAATAATTCTCATAATTAATGTAAAACTTTGATGTATTTTGACGGTTCTTCGCCGCCGTCTTTTATATCGTGTTCCAGCATTTCTTTTAAAGTTGCTTTCCAATCATATTCCGGTTTCCATCCCAAAGCGCGGATTTTGCTGGAATCGCCTTCCAAATAAGGGACTTCGTTGGGCCGGAAATATTTTTTATCAATGACCACATATTTCTGCCAATCCAATCCCGCCAGTCCGAAACAAAACTCCAGCGCTTCTTTAATGCTACGCGCCTCTCCGGTGGCCACCACATATTCATCGGCTTTCGGCTGCTGCATAATAAGATGAATCGCTTTTACGTAATCTTTGGAATGGCCCCAGTCCCTGACTGCTTCAATGTTGCCCAATCTTAATTCCTTTACCTCGCCGCGAAGAATCGCCGCTATCCCTCTGGTAATTTTTCTCGTAACAAAAGTTTCACCGCGCCGAGGCGATTCATGATTAAAAAGTATGCCTGTTGTCGCAAACAAGCCGTATCCCTCTCTATAAATTCGCGCAAGATGAAAAGTGGCTAATTTAGAAACGCCATAAGGACTTTGCGGTCTGAATTCCGAATTTTCATTGAATGGCGGCTTGCTTCGTGGCGCGCCGAACATTTCCGAACTTGACGCCTGATAAAATTTTGTCTGAGGAGCATGCTGTCTGATGTATTCAAGAATATAAAGAGGACCCAAAGCATTGGACATCAAAGTAAAAGCCGGCATTTCAAAAGAAACTTTTACGTGGCTCATCGCGCCCATATTGTAAATCTCGTCCGGCTTGAATTTTTCTATGACATTGGCGATGGAAATCGGGTCCGTGAGGTCGCCGTAAAAAGTGTCGAAATTAGGATTTTTATAAAGATGGTCAATACGTCTGGTGTTAAAATAACTCGCTCGGCGCAAAATGCCACGCACCTCGTATCCTTTTTCCAAAAGCAATTCCGAAAGATAACTGCCGTCCTGACCGGTCACTCCGGTTATCAAAGCTTTTTTCATAAAATAAATATTAGCAATCGCGACGCTTTAAGTCAAATAACAATTTTCTTTAATTTATTGCTTGAAAAGTTATAAAATGATTCGCCGAATAAACCGATAATCAATTTTCTCAATAAATTTTTAACTTTATAACCGGCGGAATGATATTTTTCCCTAATCAACGCGAAATCTTCGGGGTCGTGGAAAAGATATTTTGTTTTTCCAAACAAATTTTGTTTTTCCAAATGATATTTGGCCAACGCATGGCTGGAAAGTTCGCAATGATTCAAATAATCGCCAAGATAGTCATAAAGGGTTGAAAATTTATCGATAAAATCCGAATTGGAGAAAAACCACAAATCCGACATACCGCTACTGGCATCGCCGTTCCAATTGGGAGCGTAAAAGTAAAACGGATCGAATTCATCAAAACGAATATCCCTGAAAAAACCGAGGTCAAATCTCGCAATTATTACCCAATCATAAATAAAATTGTTTTTTCTTTCGTGCTCTTTCTTTAACTCAATAGATTTCTTGAGCGAGTACCAGCGGCTGTAAATACCATGTTTCTTTGTCGGCTTTTCATCAAACATTATTTGCTTTTCAAAAATACTCGCTTGAGGTTTATAAAATTCTTTTAATTCCGTCTCAAGACCCTGGGTCCAAGTATGAATAAAGACATCAACATTATTTTTATCTAAAATATGGTTTTTATAAAGGGGGTAGGTAATTTCATTCCAATCTACCGGCTCTCCTCTGTCATTCTTGCCGCCAGCCAAGCCATGTAAACAAAAAGCGATTTTCATATGTTTAATTTTGTTAATTGTTTAACCAAATCCGGATAATCAGTACAAATAGCATTCGGCTTCAAACCAATTATTTCAATCAATCTTTTCCGCAATGTTTCTTGATTAACGGCGTCGTTATGCGCTTCCCCGCCAAGAAGACCCGGCGAAGTGCCGTGCAATTCCGGCGAAACAATGGCCGATTTTATGCCGTTTTTCCGAAGAAGCACGATTGTTTCTTCGGTGTATAATTTTTTATTGCTACCGCCCTCGCCAACCCTGTCCCACTCGTCAAGCCAAGCCCAATCAAACAAACTCTTATTCTCAATCACTTCTTCTAAAGACAGAAGCGTTCCGCCGACCGCCTCATTATATCGCTGAATATCATAAGGATGAGCGACCGAAGGCGCCAAAACTAATTCGGGGAAAAATCCTTTTAAAAATCTGGCGGTTTCAACTTTGACGTCAAAAACAAGCAATCTGTTGAGATGTCCAACATATTTTTGCAAAAAAGGCAATAATAATTCCAGATATCGTTTTTCCTGGAACTTACTTTTTAAATGAAGGGCGTTTAATTTGGAATCGTTCTTTATTATTAAATCCATTAACTCGTCAAAATCGGGAATTCTGTCGCCGTTAGGGCGAATCTCCTTAATTCCCGCCAATGTTAAATCTCCGAACATCCTCTCGTTTTGGCCATTGGTAATCCTTTCCAAACCGCTGTCGTGGAAAATTATTATTTCTCCGTCTTTGGTGAAATTGACGTCAAATTCAATTCCAAAACCGCGCCCCAACTGGTCTTCAAATGCTTCATAACTGTTCTCGGTAAAAAATTTTTCTTTGGAAGGTTCAAGACCGCGATGAGTTATAATATGAATCATTTAATTCTAATCTTCCCATCTTCCAAGTTCTTCAAAAACACGTTTAAATCTTCCGGCGTTCCCAAACCGTGCATCTTTTCCGCGTCAATATCATAAATATAAATGTTCTTGCCCCCCAAAATCATTTCATTGTACACCGGGCAGACATAAAATTCGTTATTATGGCGGATATTTTTTTCAATCATTGACTGGGCCGCTTTAACAAAATCGCTTCCCTTTTTGAAATAATAAACGCCAACCGTAGCTTTGTCAGAAATTACTTTTTTTTCCGCCACTTCAATTACTTTGTTGTTTTTATCAACTCTGGCATAACTCCACTTAGGATGGCTGGCTTTAAAAGTCATAATTAATCCGTCTTTCCCTTCCTCGCGTCCCGCTCGGATAAAATCATTCATATCTATCTCAACAAATTGGTCGGAGTTGGCTATTAATAAATCATCATCGTTATTAATGTACTGCATAGCCGTTAATACCGTGCAAGCCGCCCCTTCGGTTACGCCGTTAAGCTGGATTATTTCAAATTTATTGTCCGAAACATTCTGTAAAATATGGTAAAGGTCGTATTTGTCATAATGCTCTTTTTGGCAAATAAAAATGAATTTATAGTCAACCTTAGGTTTAAGATTATTCACCACGACTTCAATCATCGTCTTTCCGTTAATGTCAATTAACGGTTTGGGGAAAGTATATCCCGCCTCTTGAAACCTCGACCCCTTTCCGGCCATAGGAACAACGATATTCAGTTTTTTAGCGTTATTTAAATTTTCCATATTTATATTTTTATTTATTATTCCAGAATATCTTTGAACAGCGACAGGTGCACATCGTGCACTCCTCTTACTTCGTAAACCGTGGCGCCGCTGGCTTTGGCGGCGGCAATGCCGTGGGGAGCGTCTTCCACTATTATACATTCGGACGGCTGCAAATTAAAATGGGAGAAAATTTTCAAATAAATTTCCGGATGAGGTTTGGGATTTAGAACCTCATCATTTCCGATTATTAAATCAAAAAAATGATGGATTTGAGCCGATTTCAACATCAAATGAAGAGTTTCCTTCACGGAATTCGAAGCGCAAGCCAGCTTGAATCCTTTATCTTTCAAATGATTCAATAAGATGATTTTCGAATAATCGGGCGCGCAATATTTCGGGATTATTTCTTTGGTATATTTTTGCTTAATCGCGTTTATTGTTTCTTTCAAGCCGGCCGGCAACCGGCCCGATTCTTCGAGTTTTTCTATTTTTTTTCTGGTCGGCAGCCCATTAAAATAGGAAAAATGCTCTTCATGGTCTATTTTCGCGCCAAAAAGATTTAATGCCCTGTTTAAAGCCTCATAATGCCCTTCCGGCATATCAACTAATACGCCGTCTAAATCAAAGATAATCGCTTTATACCGCATATTTACATATAGAATAGCGGAATTTGGCTAAAAATCAACACTGGGCGGATATTTTATTCAGCGCCGTTAAAATTCCTTCAATTTTTACGAATAAGTGATAACTTCTCCTTTCGCCGCATCAAGATCTTTAATGTTGTAACCGATTTGAGAAAGAAAAACATGACATTCTTGATAAAGCTTTTGAGAATGGGTGGCTAAAAAAATTATTGGCTTATATTGCCGAAGTGTGCGCCGTGCGCCTTGCAACACGGAAAGTTCTGTACCCTCAACGTCAATCTTTAAAATTCGTGGCGGGAGTATATTTTGGGTTTCGATAAGTTTATCTATAAAAACTTCCTGAACGGCAAAAGAGCCGTTTTTTTCAGAAATCGTCCCCGTCGTAGAACTTTCTCCCTCTTTAAAGAAAGTTTTTCCTTCTTTATCGCTCACCGCCGCTTCAATAACAGTCACATTAGTAAGTTTATTCAAAACAATATGTTTTTTTAAAATTGCTATGTTTGATGGCAATGGTTCAAAAGCATAAACCCTCCCATCGCCGACTAACATCGAAGCCAGTAATGTATAAAAACCGACGTGGGCGCCGATGTCATAAACCACGTCATTGTTTTTAACAAATTTTGTAAATAATTGTTGCTTCTCCAATTCATAAGACCCGAGCCAATAACCGTTATCGCCTGAACCCTTAATCCATTTCTTACCTCTTAAAGGACCTTGGATTATCGGCAGTATTACATTGTTAGGAATTAATTTTAATAAACTGCGCAAAAAACGCCCTATTAACGACTTTGTGCAAATTGAAGAAAAATTAGTCATTTTTTTCTATATAAGCAAGCGCTTTTAAAATGCCTTCCACATCTTTTTCGTAATTATAATTTCCGATAATATCCAGCGATTTTTTGCCGAAAGACAGCCGTTTTTCGGGATTGTCAACCAGAAATTTTAAGTATTCAGCCAATTTATCAATATCACCCTTCGAAATAATAAAGCCGTTTTCTCCGTTTTTCACCAAATCAGAACCGCTGCCGACGATATTGGAAATAATTATCGGCAACCCGAAACACATCGCTTCATTGACAACCATGCCCCAAGTTTCGCCCATTCCCGACGGCAAAACAAAAACATCAGACGCCGCAAAATATTTCATCAGATTAATTTTATTCTGAAAGCCGGCTAAAATGACATTTTTAAGATTATGTTTTTTAATATATTTTTCAAGTTCGGGCCGCAAAATGCCTTCTCCGACGAATACCAAAGAAACTTTGGATTTCAAATTTTTAATTTGGGATAATTTTTCGTACGCCGTTAAAAGGTTAAGCGGATTTTTCTGTATCACCAGTCTGCCGACAAACACTATCGCCATTGATTCCGCGCCAAATCCCAATTCTTTTTTCAATTTATCCCTGCTTGGTTTTAATAAATTAGATTCTCGCATCAGGCGCTCATTGTCGGCCGCGTACGGATAAAAAAATAATTTTTTGTCGGGAACACCGTAATGTTTATAAAATTTTCTGTTTTCCTCGCCAATATAAAGAAACGCTGCGATATACGGAAAAAAAATTTTACCGAAAATAATTTTCTTAATGAAAAGTTTCCACTTCGACTTTAAAATTTCCTGGTTCAGAGGACTTTCACTGGACAAAAAAACCGGCGTTCGGGTCAGAAAAGCGGTAAAAAAGGCCAGCCAATTCGCTAAAGAATTCCAGCCGTGAATCAAAATGGCGTCGAATTTATTCCGCCATATCTCAACGGCGATTCCAAAATTCATCCCTCCCCAAAATTGGTCCGACGGCCTTAAAAAATAATTGCGCAATATTTTATAATTATATCCGCCAAGCACCGGCACTCCCCAATCAACCGTAACGCCGAACGCCGGGTCATATTCGGCTTTTACGCCAAGACTATTTCTATAATAAACCGTCAAATCAACGCCTTTTTGCCTGCCGAGCAATTGAAACAGCGGGTTAAGATTCGGTCCCGGCTGATATAAAAGAACGGCGATTTTCATTTTCTCTTCACGCTTTCGTCTTCGGGCCAGTATTTCAGAATGATATTTCCAATTTCTTCCGCTTTGGCTTGGTCGCCCTTTGCTGCGTAAAGGTCAAATAATCCGTACAACACCGGCGGCAATTTCGGGCCGATTAAAAATGCTCTTTGATAATATTCTTCCGCTTTAACAAAATCGGTTTCTTGATGAAATCTCTGCCACAAAATAAAATGCATCTGGCCGAACATAAGCAAATGACGGACATTGTCCTTGAATAAATGCTGTCCGACATATTCAACCAAATATCGCGACACATTTTCGGACTGCTCTTTAGCGGAAATCATGCTAATAATATTGTTTCCCAAAAATTTGGATATTTCCTCGGCGCCGACCGGAGAATAAAAATTGAAAACATCGTCAAAATGATTTTTAAATTCATCGAGCGTTTTAACGGACGACATTGAATTGAGCGCCGCGACAAAACGGCGGGATTTGACCAATGGCAAAATAGAACCGAAATACAAGGCTGAGGCGGCGACAATTATCAATATCGGAATAATTATTTTTTTATGCATTTATGTCGTATAATTGATTTTGATTGTAAACTATATGCTTTCAATTATACAAGCGCAAAAAGATTGGCGCAAACTCGCCGTCATCATCATTTTGGCAATGACTGTCGCTGTCGGCGCCAGCCTGCCCGACATAATCAACTATCTTACCTTAAAGCAAAATTACGAACCGTTTTATTTTCCTTTCACTTCGGAACCCCAATTCGACGAAGTCACTTTTTACGCCCCTGCCGCTTCTTACTTCAAAGAAAACCTTAAAATACCGCATGAAACGGAGATATACGAATACAAAAATATCGTCAATGTAAAGTTTTTTTTACCGAGCGCCATTGAAGGCGGGCTGGCCGCTTTGACGGGCAACACAAGGTTAAGTTGGATTATTATCCGCCTTGTTTTCGCGGCGCTTGTTTTTCTTCTCGCTTACGCCCTGGCGAGAAAATTAACCGGCGACCGGACGATTGCCTTGTTCGCCGTTTTGATTTTGTGCACTCTGGGTTTCGGACCGCGGACTTTTCTCAGTTTAATTCCGGAAAGAATCTCCCAGCCGATTTTCTTTTCGAGAATGAACTCGCCGCTTGTCGTTCTCCCGTTCCTGCTTGCCGGATTGATAGGCTTAACCAAAATCAACACCGATCGTTTCCGAAGCGGCATCGCAATCACGGGCATTGCCAGCGGCCTTCTTTTTTACACTTATTATTTCCATCAAATCGCCTTCATTCTAACGTTAATAATGCTGACTATCTGCTACTTTTTCTTGAAAGAGTGGAGAAAAATGGCCGCCGTAATAGCGGCTTCAATCATAGCAAACATCTTAGCCGTGCCGTGGTATCTCCAATATCTTAAAGCGTTAAAATTATCTCCGGGGTATATCACAAGATGGTCGGCGGCGTCTTACCGCCCCTCATTCCCCGTGGTAATAGCCGCAATCGCCATCATCGCCGCTATATTTATTTTAAAAAGAAAACAGAAAAAAATCGGAACGGAAAAAATTTCTTATTTGCCGATGGAAATTTTAATTATTTCCGCCGCCGGAATCCAGTTAATCGTTTCGCCGCTGTCGCCTCTGATAATCCAGGCAAGCCATTTTTACCAGCAGATTGTCAACAGCTTCGGATTGTTCGTCATCGCCATTTTGGGAGGAAATTATCTTGTTGGCAAACGCCGCCTTCGATATTTGCTGCCGGCTTTGGGGATTATTTTGATTGTTACGCTCTTCATCAAACAATTTGCGGTTTGGCGTCAAATTGCCGTCTTTTCAGCGAGCCGCGACAACGAAAAAATAGCCGAAAAATTGGTTGAAAAAAACCTTTCTAAAGAAGACGTTTTGGCCATTGCTAATCCTTATTTAAACAGCGTTTTTCCGGCCCGCCTCTGGCGATTCCGGTTTTACGCTTTTGTTTCCTTAAGCAACGTAAGAGACGACGAAAATCTCGAACGTTACGTTTTTACGCAACGCCTGTTTGACAAACCGTGGAGCGGAGTGGACGGCCAGTTGGCCGCTGACCCGAAAACCGTGCTGTCATCGGTTAAAACCATTTCCATTCCCTCCCTTCTGACCTCCAAACTGTCCCTGTCTCCGCTTCAACGGAATGATCTCAAAAAATTTTATGATTCCGCAAGCAATGATTTTATCAACGACAAAAAAATCACCCACGCCGTCGCTCTTAACGCGGAAGAAGAGAACGGACTGATTGCCGGCGGGAAAAAACTTAATCTTAAAACGGAATTGATAGATAAAAAAGACAACGTGTCTCTTTATAAAATTTCGGCGGTTGGCGGACAATAAAAGCGCGATTATCTGTGATAAAATCTTGCTTTTACAATCTCCATCAGCGACGTGATTGCGTCCTTGAATTTGCTGACTTTCGTGCCCGGCATGTCCCTCCAAAGCACGGGAACTTCTATAATCCGATAATTCATTTTCCGGGCAAGATAGAGTATTTCCGAATCAAACGCCCATCTTTCCAATATCTGGCGACTGAATAAGGCGCGCGCCGCTTCTTTTTTAAATGCCTTCATGCCACAGGTATGGTCTTTAAAATTTACGCCGAGGATGATATTGGATAAAAACGTGAATCCCCTGCCCATAAACTCCCTGAGAAACGGCTGATGAACGTCGATTATTGAACCCTTTATCCTTCTGGAACCAACGGCAAAATCATAACCTTCCTTTATTTTTTCAACGAAAGCGTCGATATATGAGGCCGGAACGGAAAAATCTATGTCCGTGAACAAAACAATGTCGCCGGCCGCGGAAAGCACGCCGTTTTTCACCGCCGCGCCCTTGCCGAGATTTTTTTTGTTTTCAACCGCCCGCACGCCCAGATAACGATTGGCTATGTCATAAATCATATTCCTGGTTTTGTCGGCGCTCCCGTCGTCGACAAAAATTATTTCCCAGGCGTAAGGCTTATCTTTAAAAAAAGAATAAATAATTTCAAAACCGCTCATCAACCGCTTTTCCTCGTTATAAAGAGGAATGACAACGGACAACAAGACATTATTTGAAGAATCTTTTTTGGTAATAAATTGGTCCATAAATAAATTATAAAATCATTTTTAAATCTAATCCATCTTCTGGAATTTATAAGACGCGAAAGCGAGAACGGAAAATACATTCAAATAAGTCGGCAAAACGTCGAACAAAACAATCCCCTGAACTAAATAGGCGACGGGAATGGCGAATATCAAAGCGTTTTGCAAAGCCGATTGGCGACGCTGATCATCACGCCTCTTGAACAATTGCCAATAGAACACCGCAAAAATTCCCAAATAACTCGATAACCCCAAAATACCCGTTTCCGCCAGATAATCGAAATATATGCTGTGCGCCCTGTCAAACCAGGCGCCAAAGCCTTCTGTTGGATTGAAATATTGAACATTAAAATGCCGGTCAAAAATATTGATAAAATTTTCCGGCCCCCAGCCTAAAAGCGGCCGCTCTTTAAAACCGTCATAGGCGATTTTCCACATGTAAGTCCGATGCTGCCAAGTCTGGGCCGAAAAAGAAATGTCAAAAACCCGCGAACCGGGAATAGATTTTACAAACGCCGTATCTTTGAAATAAACCATCGTGCCGACTGCCAGCAATAAAACAACCACTCCCCCGAAAAACCATTTGCGCAGATTTTTCCTGCCGTACACGAAATAAGCCGTTCCCGCGACAATTGCCGCCAATAATCCCACAAACGCGCCGCGAGTCGCCGCCAGCCAGAAAAAGACAAAAAACAAAATCATAAAAAACATCAAAATAATTCCTTTTAATGTTTTTAATTTTTCCCAATAAAAAATAATTCCGCGGGAATTTTTATCTGACTCGCGCCGGTCAGCGCCGAATAAAAGATAGCAGGCGTAAAACAAAGAAAAAACAAGATACGTCGCCACATAAGCCGGATTGCCGATGGAACCGGAAAACCTGAAACCACTGCCGCCGAACGCTCCGCCGATAAAACCCGACATTTTCAATCCGGCCGCCGCTCCGTAAAGAATCATCAATGCCGCGGCGGCAATCAAGACCCAAAACAATTTCAGCCAATCTTTTTCTTCTCGAAAAACAACCGCCAGGAGCAGAAAGAAAACGTAAAGATGGATTATCTGGATTCCTCCTTCGCCGCGCTCAAAATTGGACCAAAAGGAATTCGACGGATTAACGCCGAAAAATCCCGATAAAATAAAAATAAGGACAAAAATCGAAACGGCGATGACCAGTGGGGATTTTAATTTAGCCGATAAACGGCTGCCCATGACCGACAATTTATCCTGCAGCAATAATCCCAATAAAAAGAAAATGAGGGCTAAATCAACTGCGGCCCTGAAAAAAACATATTTGCCCACAATAAAAGGAAAAAGAGTGGAGGCGGTGACAATAGCCGTCGAAAACGGCGCCAGATAAAGGAAAAATTTGGAAATTTTAAAAAAATTCAAATTATTATTCACAAGATTTATTTCATCTTATCACCAAGTCTTCCAGAGCGCAAATACTTTTGAAAACTAAATCGCCCCCGCGATGCGGGGGCGATTTTTCCGATTATGCGCTATCGGGAAACTCAATTCAGAATGTCAGATTAAGTCTTCAGCGTCACAATTTCCACCGTTGGCGTTCCTTCAGTGTAAAGGCCTGTGATGGTGTCGTTAAGATCGCCATCAAGGTTGGCGTCATAGCCGCCAAGATCGCTTTCCTTTACATAGAACAAGATATTGCCAAGAGCGTTGACGGATATTTGAACAGTATTGTTGTTTTCAGCCGCAACGTTTGTCTTAACAATCAAGTACCTCCAAGAACCGCCATCAATCTTGCGATTGGATTCGGAAACAGTCTCTATGTCGCCGAACGGCAATGTTGAAGAGCTCAAGCTGGTCCACAAACTGGAAGTGCCATAGCTGACATCGGCGCTGGCGCTGCCGGCTCCCATACTGGAAGCGTAAAGCTTCCAAGTGGTGGTTGCCACCGAACTGGTGGCGCTGCCGCCGTTAGCAAAAGTGATTGTGCCGGTAGCAAAGTAAATCGGATTGTTACCGTTATTGGTAACTTTGAACACTCCGACTGTTTGTCCAGCTGACAATCCAAGCGTAGTCGCCGTAGTCGGCGAAACACCGGAAACCGTGACTTTTTGAGGCACGATATAGGTGATGCCGGTTGATGTCGCCGTACCCGACTTGGTTCCGGTTGTTAAGCCGGTAACCGAGCCTTTTACCGCTATGTCGTCAGTCGTTGAAGCAACCATAAACCTGAAGTTGTCTCCAAGTTTGGACGCCGCACCGGAAACATCGGCTTTAACATAAATGTTAACGCCGGTTGTCGGCACTGGAGCGGAAAGCAAGTTGTCAACGGCGGTAAAGGTCTTTGAACAAGAGCTTACGCCGCACAAATCAAATTGCGCCGCTGTGGCAAACGGACTGGCTGAAGGACTACCCTCGTACAATTTAATGTTCGCGAGAGTGGTGGTCGCCAGCGCCGCGCCGGTCGATGTCGCCGTAATCTTCAACGAAGTGATTTTTTGCGGTTCAAAGAGAGAAGTCAGTTTGAACGCAAAATATGTTCCGCCGGAAGTGCCGATGGACGCCACCTGATTAACCGAAGGCGAAGCGCCCGAGCCGGAAACCACCGACAAGAGAAGCTGGCCGGAGCTAACCAAAGTCATTATCTGTCCGCTGCCGGCGAATGTAATGTCTCCGCCGCTCAAAGTATTGCCAGTGGTAACGCCAGTCGCCGTAATCGCGCTCGTTGAAGAAGCGATTGCATACGAACTGGTCGCATTATTGGGAATACCGGACAAAATATTGGCTTTGAAATGCAATGTAGTCGGCGAAGTTCGAGTCACCAAAAGCGGATTGCTCAAATTAAACGTCACCGCATTGCTGGACAACGATTCGGTTGAAGCGGTTGTCGCAAGAGATGAAGTTTCGTCGCCTTTATACAGCGCATAGCCCTTAATGAAGTTGGCCGGCGAAGAACTGCTATTAGCCTGAGTCACGACAATCTTGGTGACATTGACATCTTCGCCGCTTGATTGGGCGTTCAGCTCAATGATGGCAAATTCATAACCATTGGTGCCGGCAACAATCGATTGCGCAAGCGGAGTTGACAAAGTGGTTGCCGACAAAGCCGCCGCCTTGACCGAAATGGCGTTGCCATCGGTGGCGGTTGCTCCCGGGTCAACCAAATCGTTGGTTACCAATCTCTTAACCTGCGTCAGGTCAAAAGATTTAACCGTGTAAGTGCTGGCCGCGGTCGCAGTGGTCGAAATTGAACCCTTAACCGTGATAGTGCTGTCTGTTCCGGCTGTTAATATCGGATAAGAGGACAATGTGAAAGTGCTGGCGCTTGCCACGCCGATGCTTGAAGCCGCGGTGCTGTAAACGGTTACGCCGTTGACTTCCACTTTAACCGTGCCAGTCAAAACAATGCCTGTTCCGCTGGTGGCGATGTAGAAGCTGATTTGGCGAAGTTCCATATTTTCACCGTTCGGTTTGGCCATATATTTAGCCAAAATAACGTCGGTTGAACCCGGAGTCACCGAACTGGTCGGAGAATCCGTGGCTCGGCTGAATGTCAGCGAACCCGAACCGATTGTCTGGATATTGAATCCATTGCCAATCGGAAAGGCTGTGTCATTCGTGCCGGCGCCCGGTATCACTGATACCATGGTGGTAGCGCCGCGAAGGTCAATGTCGTAGTTGTTATAAACCGCGAAATTGACTGTTCGGCTGGCGCCGTTGATGATTTTCGCTTTAACGATGAAATCCTTCGAAGTTCCCTTGTCAATATTGACGGGACTGGCCGAAAGATTAAATGTGACGTATTTACCAACCTGTTGAGCCGTGGCAAGCACGGTGGTGCCGTCCTGGGCAAGGAGTTGGACGTCTTTAACATCGGTATCAGCCGCGCTGCCATAATTGTACAACATCAAAGTGTACAATTTTATCGCTTCATTGCTTGAAGATTCCGTAATGCGGAATCGGGTAATTTCCTGAACATTATTGGGGTCAACATTTAATGTTGAAGAACCCGTGGAAGTCAGCGCGTCAAGGGTTGTTGAAGCCAATGAAGTGCCGCCATTGACAACGCTCATCGCGTTGCCGTTGATCGGGAAAACGCCGTTAACCGCCGAAGCGTCGGAAACGATAGCCGAAGCCGAAGCAAGGCTGAAGCTTACGGTGCCGTTATAATCACCGGTTACTAAATTGAACCGAACCGTGGCGGTTTCAGTTTTACCGGCTGAAACAGCAATCGGATCAGTTGACATCGTAATCAACACCGTATTATCGGCGTTAATTGAAGTAACCACGGTGCCGTGACGGACGCCGCTGGAATCAACCACGTCAACGCCGTTCATTTTGGTGTTGGCCAAGAAACCGCTCTTGGTTACCGTAATAGCGGTAATTTTTGCGTCTTGGGAAGCGGTTAAATTAACTTTCAACGCTTTGTTGAAAGCCGTGCCCGAACCAATAGTCGCTGAAGCCGGGTTATCCGAGGCCAAAGCCAAAGTCAAACCGGTTCCTGGAGTTGTCGGAGTTGTTGGAGTTGTTGGAGTTGTCGGCGTAGTTACGGCCAATGAAGCCAAATAAGCGCGGGTTTTGGGACCGAAATATCCGGCAGCCGGAGAAACTCCGGCGCTGGCCTGATATTCACCCAAAGCCGCTCTGGTCAAAGAACCAAAAAAGCCGGTGGCGCCAACCGCTGCCAAAGCCGCTGCCGCTGATCCTTTATTGACGGATATCAGATAATTCTGCAGGGACTTAACATCGTCTCCCTTGCTGCCGACCGTCAAATCGGTGGCAATCGAAGGAATTGAAGTCGCTGGCGCTTGAACCGCCAACTGCGCCTGCAAAGCCTGAATCTGAGCCAGCAAGGCCGTGATTTGCGCCTGCAAATCGACGGTTGTCTGACCCATAGCGCCAACAGGAATCATGGTCGCTATCATGGTGATGGCAACCAGGGTTGTTGAAAATTTGTTTAATGTATTACTCATTTTTTATTTTTAAGTTAGGAGTCGATTTTTACTTCAAAAAGTGAGGTTTTTGAGAATAAAAATGACAATAAAATTTTATGATTTAAATGTTTTTGTTTCTGGAAAGTTATCGCTTTCATCAACCGACCCGCTGTCTGGCCATGTGAGGTTAGGCAGCAGCTTAATAAAAGAATAACCTGTATAGCAAATAAAAAACTCACTTTCAAAAAGTGAGACTGATGCCAAAAACCAAAGCTAACGCCAAAAGCTTGATTGCGATTCAGCCTCACTTCTGAATCTTTATATCTGTTGATAATAACCGCTGGTTATCCCTTTGACAATAGCCTGACTGTGGATAACCGCTTCTTCACCTCTATAATATTTCTAACGAATAAGGAGGCTGTTTGTTTCTACGGCCGCCACCTGGAAGCCGCAAAAATGACAACGATAGACGCTATAAAAATAATGATGTTTTTCAAAGCCCCTTGCCGGTTAAGGGTTCCGTTTAAATGATGGATAGCCGACTCTTTCATGACCAAAACCATCGCCAAAAGCAAAGCGCTTGAATTCAAAAAACCCAAAGGCAGAAGAGCGACGGCCCAAAAAAATTGAAGATTCAAGAAAGTAAAACCAGCGGCCAATAAATTTACTTTCGCCGCCGTTTGTCCCAAATTCAGCGCGAAACGAAACGCTTCGTGCCAAAGCAAAAATATTGCCAGACCGGCCAATAGATATTTCAACGCAAAAAAATTTGATTTATCGGAAAGAAAAAACGCGACAAAAACCAAAAACATCAAAGAATTGTTGAAAAGATGATAGAGCGGCTGGCGATGGACGAAAATCAGATTTTTAATTCCAAGCAGAAGAAAAAATAAAAAAGATAAAATCAAAACAACAGCTAATCGCAACGGCCATTGTTCGTTGAACGGATAAAAAACGAAAAGCAAAGAAACAACGAGGAGGATTAGAAAAGAAGAAAGCATCGGCCGGGTTTTGGAAAACGGCTGGAAATAAAAATAAGCGGCCGCGACAATGAAAATAACGGTCAACGGCCAGCCGGCGGCCGCCAAAAATACGAACAAGCCGAAAATCGCGGCCTTAAGCGCCGATCGTGATGTGTTCCCCCTTAAAACCAAGCTTAATTTTTTTGGCATCTTTAAGTTCGCCTTTAATAATCCGATTGGCCAATTCGTCAAGAATCAATTTTTGAATCATCCGCTTGATCGGCCTCGCGCCGTAATCCGGGTCAAAACCGGCTTCCGCAATATGCCGTCTTAAGGAATTGTCGACAGTGACTTCAAATCCCCGGTTGGCCAATTTTTCCTTCAGCATTCCGAGTTGAAGGTCGATGATTTTTTCAATTTCTTTTTTCCCCAAAGGATTAAAAATGATGATTTCATCCAAACGATTCAAAAATTCCGGACGGAAAGTTTCTTTAAGCGATTCTTCCACCCGTTCTTTGAATTCATCGGTTTTGTTCTTTTGCTCGTCAACGTCTATTCTGGTGCTAAAACCCAATTTGGAAATTTCCCGGAAATACTCGCTGCCGACGTTTGAAGTCAGAACGATAATGGAATTTTTGAAATTGATTATTTTGCCCTTGCCGTCGGTCAATCGACCGTTATCCAAAACCTGAAGTAAAAGGTTAAAAACTTCAGGATGGGCTTTTTCGATTTCATCGAATAAAATCAGGCTGTATGGCCGATGACGGACGGTTTCGGTTAATTGCCCGCCTTCTTCGTGTCCCACATAGCCGGGCGGCGAGCCGATAAGCCGCGCCACGCTGTGGCGTTCCATATATTCGGACATATCGATTCTAATCAGGGCTTTTTCGTCGTTAAACATGAATTCCGCCAAAGCCCGCACCAGCTCGGTTTTGCCCACGCCGGTCGGACCCAAAAACATAAAAGAGCCGAAAGGTTTGTCTTCGGGGGCCAAGCCCGCGCGCGCCCGGCGAAGAGCGCTGGAGATGGCTTTAATCGCTTTTTCCTGGCCGATGACTCTTCCGGAAAGAACTTCCTCTATTTTGGAAAGTTTTTCCGCTTCAGACTCAAGCATTCTCGAAACCGGAATGCCGGTCCAGCGGGAAACCACGGCCGCAATGTCTTCTTCGTCAACTTTTTCTTTTATAAAATGCTGTTCCGCGCCTTTTTTTATTTTCCCCCTTCCTCTTTCAACATATTTTTTTTCAAAAGCTTTCAACTCTTTTTCCGCCTGAGGCAATTCGCCATAGACGATTTTCGCCACTTTCTCCAAATTTCCTTCCCGCTCGGCCAGTTCCGCTTCTTGGCGCAAATTTTCCACCTTCTTTCTCAAATTATGAAATTCTTCGAAGGTGATTTTTTCTCCGTGCCACTTGGCGGAAAGTCCGTCGTTTTTCTCTTTCAATTTACGCAATTCTTTTTCAATTTCTTTCAGCCGCTTGTCTTTTTTATTTTCAGAAAGCAGAGCCTGGCGTTCAATTTCCAAACGAGTTATTTCTCTTCTCGTTTTGTCGATTTCTTTCGGCAAACTTTCGGTTTCCAGCCGCCGGCCGGCCGCGGCCTCGTCAATCAAATCAATGGCTTTGTCCGGCAAAAACCGGTCGGTAATGTAACGAGCCGAAAGATTGACGGCCGAAACAATCGCCTCGTCGGAAATTCTGATGCCGTGATGAAGCTCGTATTTTTCTTTAAGCCCGCGCAAAATCGCGACGCTGTCGTTAATCGAAGGTTCATCAACCATAACCGGCGAAAATCGCCTCTCCAAAGCCGCGTCTTTTTCAATGTGGCGCTGATATTCCCTGATGGTGGTGGCGCCGATAGCCCTCAATTCTCCCCGAGCCAAAGCGGGTTTAAGCAAATTGGAAGCGTCAATCGCTCCTTCGGCCGCGCCGGCGCCGACAATCATATGAATTTCATCGATAAAAAGAATGAGCTTCCCGCTCGATTGCTGGATTTCTTTGATAAACGCTTTGAGCCGGTCTTCGAATTCCCCCCGAAATTTCGTGCCGGCGATTAAAGACCCCAAATCAAGCATGATGATTTCTTTGTTCTTCAGCGGTTCCGGCACGTCGCCCGAAGCAATCCGCTGAGCCAATCCTTCAACCACCGCTGTTTTGCCCACGCCGGGTTCGCCGATTAAGACCGGATTATTTTTGGTGCGCCGGCTTAAAATCTGAATCAAGCGCCGAAGCTCTTCTCCCCGGCCGATGACCGGGTCAAGTTTTCCGGCTCTGGCTGAATTCGTCAGATTAACGGCGTATTTTTCCAACACCTGAAATTTTGATTCCGGCGTCTCATCGGTAATCCGCATTGAACCGCGAAGTTGGGCTAAAACCCTAATCGCCGTTTCCCGGCGCAAACCAAAGTTTTCCAGAATCCGGCTGGCGCTAGAACCGCTTTCCAAAATCGCCAGAAGCAAATGTTCGCAAGAAATAAATTCGTCTTTCTGGTGGCCGGCGATTTTCGCCCCCCGATCCAAAACCTGCATCAATTCCTGGGAAAGATAAAGCTGGCCGACATTAGAACCGCCGAAAATTTTCGGCTGTTTCTTCAATTCTTCATCAAGCGCCTGAGCCAGAGATTCAAGATTGACGCCGGCCCTTATCAGAAGCGGCCTGACAAGAGATTGTTCATCGGAAATCAAAGAGATTAAAAGATGGATAATCTTAAGTTCGCCGTGATTTTCTCGGGCCGCCAAATCCTGGGCATTTTGAAGGGCCTCCTGGGCCTTGATTGTAAAACGATGAAAATTCATAAATTTTGGTATATTATAATAAAAAAATTAAAAAATTCAACGGGTATGAAAAAAATCTATTTTGATTGCGCCGCTACTACACCGATTGATTCGACGGTCAAAAAGGCGATGCTGCCTTATTTTTCCGAAAAATTCGGCAATCCCAGTTCGCTTCATTCTTTCGGACAGGAAGTAATGGCCGCAATTGATGACTCAAGGGAAAAAATCGCTCGCTCCATCGGCGCGAATTTTCACGAAATAATTTTTACCGGTTCGGCGACTGAAGCGAATAATCTGGCGTTGCGCGGCGCAATGAAATTTTTTAATAATCAAAAAATTTCACCCTTAAGGATAATTATTTCTGCGATTGAACACGAATCAATTTTAGAAACCGCTCGAAGTCTTGAAAAAGAAGGAATAGAAATAATTTATCTGCCGGTTAATAAACAAGGAATTGTTGATTTGAAAAAACTAAAAGATTCCCTCAATGAACGCACGATTTTAATTTCCATAATGTACGCCAACAATGAAATCGGAACAATCCAGCCAATCGCTGAAATTGCGAAAATAATCAGTGAATTTAAAAAAGGAGAAAAAATTTCTTTCCCCTACCCGCTATTTCACACCGACGCCGTTCAGGCCTTCCAATTTTTGAATTGCGATGTCGAAAAATTGAGCGTTGATCTGATGACTTTGTCGGGGCATAAAATTTACGGACCAAAAGGAGTCGGCGCGCTATTTATGAAACATATTCCAAATTCTGAATTCCAGATTTTAAATTCCATCATTACCGGTGGCGGACAGGAATTCGGTTTGCGTTCCGGCACGGAAAACGTGCCCGCCATTGTCGGTTTTGCCAAAGCCGCGGAATTGGCGGTCAAAAACCGCAAAAAAGAATCTGAAAAAATCGGCCAATTAACGAATTATTTCTGGCAAAAAATCAAAAAAATCTTTCCAAAAACGGAAATAAACGGCAGCAGAAATCGCCTGCCAAATATCTTAAACGTCTATTTTTCCAACCGTCGCGCTGAAGATTTGTTAATAAAACTTGATTTGGCCGGCGTTGCGGTTTCTTCCGGCAGCGCTTGTTCAAGCCGCTCGACAAAACTTTCTTACGTCCTCAAAGCCGTCGGCTGCGATGACAAAAGAATAAAAAGCAGTTTGCGTTTCAGTTTTGGAAAATTCACGACCAAAAAGGAAATTGATGAAGTGATAAAAATAATGGAAAATATTTTATAAGCCAAATGCCAGCAAACTATTTTTAACGGTTTGCTCGCTGATTTTTTCCAGTGACAACCCCTTAATTTCCGCCAATTTCTTGGCGGTTTCAATAATATGCGCCGGTTCATTTCTCTGTCCCCGATACGACGCCGGCGCCACATAAGGCGCGTCGGTTTCCAAAAGAATTTTTTCCAAAGGAATATATCTGATTATTTCGTCAAAATCGCGATTAAAAGTAATCAAACCGCCGAAGGTGAAATAAAATCCCATTGCCAGCAATTTTTTGGCATCATCCAAGGTGCCGGTGAAAAAATGAATAACGCCGGGTTTTAAATTCTGAACTTCGGATTTTAAAATTTCAATTGAATCATCAAACGCCTGCCGGCAATGAATCATCAACGGCTTATCGATTTCATTCGCCAATTTAATGTGTTTTATAAAAACTTCTTTTTGTTTGATTTTTGATTTTTCATCTTTAATTCTATAATAATCCAATCCGCATTCTCCGATTGCCACCACTTTTTCATTTTTTGCCAATTCCAGATAATAATTTTTGTCAAAATCTTCCCCCCTGGTTTTATATTGGATTTTCTCGCCGGCTTCCAATCTATCAACTTCTGTCTCAAAAAGGTGGGCTGGATGAAGACCGACAGCCGCGTAAACGCCTTTCTCGTAATTCTGGGCGATTTCTACGGCGCGCTTGGAAGTTGTTGACTGCGAACCGACATTAACGAGCCAGATATTATTTTTTAAAGCCTTGTCGATAACTTCCCGCCAATCGTTTTTAAAAGCATTGAAGTTTACGTGGGTATGAGCGTCAAATAACATAGATTATTCAACAATTTCAAGAATTTCAAAATCAACATCGGCAATGCCATTCCCGTCATAATTAAGAAGAAAAATCGGCCGAATATAAACGGCGCCTGGATACATTTTACCCGGGTCGCCGGAACTCGGTTTACGCCCCCCGGCCGGCGTTCCATGCCCCTTAAAATAACCGGTAAAAATATCATAACCGGCTCCGGCAACCAAGGCGATGCCGTCAGCGGCAAAATAGTGCTGACTGGTATATGTATTATCCCCGGATTCATTAAGATAAGTTGTTTTATCCGAAGCTATTCCCGCTATGCCGCAATAAACAGAAGAAGGATTTTGAATTTGGCGAATTTTGCAAGAAATTTTATACAACGCGTTCGAATCAAAAGGAATATTTTCCTGCCACTCATACCACACAAATTGATTTGCGTTCAAATAATCTCCCTCGCTGTCGGCTCCCAACAAAACCGTTCCCGACCCGATATTTTTATACCAACCCGGTTGGCCGGCCTTATTAACAACAACGGGGAAATCATTAAATGAAAAATTGGTTTTGCGATTAGGAGTTAAAAACAAATCGGTGCCAAGTTCATAAGCAATGGAATCGCCGCCGTCTCGCGAGACCCGAGAAAGATACTTCGTTGATTCCAACCATGCCGTCAATTCCCAACTCCCTCCCGCGACATAACTATAATAAAGATTGTTTTCCGCAATATTTATCGGGTCAACCGGTAAAACCGACAGCAAGGAGCCGATACTTAAAGAAGTTAAATCCACCGGAACCCATCCAAAACCATTGGTTTTACGATAATTATCCGGAGTTGAACAAGCATAATCCCAACCAAAAGGCAAAACAGGCAGATTTGAATTAACGCAAGTCGGCGAAGTATCGGGGATTGAGACATAAACAATTGAAGAAGAGCCGAAATTGGCGCCGCCCTGAGAAAGATAAATGTTCAAAGCGGAATTTAAAGAGTTAAGCTCCGATAATCTTTTTGAATCTCTGGTGTTTTTTAAAAGCTCTGAAGGATTTAAAACCAAAACTGTCGTTGTTGATAAAATCGCCAAAATGCCGATAACGATAAGAAGTTCGAGAAGCGTAAAAGATTTTTCGCCGTTGAATTGTTTCATTATTTTTAACTAATTCGCGGAAATAAATTTTCACCCTTGCTGACTTTAATGATTTTTCCGGAATGTTTGACGCTTTTAATAATTTTTCCCGAAGTCTCGGGGAGAAACGGTTCCAGCAATAAAGCGACATTTTTTAAAAGCCCGATTAAATTAAAAATGATTTCTGCTTTGTGTTTCTCGTCTTTAATTTTCCACGGCTCGGTTTTATTGATGTAATTGTCGCCAAAACTAATCAATTTCCAGATTGCCGCCAGCGCCTCGTTAAATTTAAATTCTTCAAGTTCGTCATTAACTTGTTTTTTGATCTGTTTTATTTCTTTTGCGATAGCGGGATTAAGCCGCATTTTTTCGGCAATCAACGGCGTCTTGCCCGCCAAAGTCAAAATGCGGGCGCAAAAATTGCCCAAACCGTTGGCCAATTCGCCGTTATAACGGAAAATAAATTTTTCCTCGCTGAAATCGCCGTCTTCATAAGCCGGAATTTCCCGCAAAAGATAGTAACGCACCGCTTCGTTTCCGTATTTCTTTATCAAATCAAAGGGGTTAACCACGTTACCGAGCGATTTTGACATTTTTTGGCCGCCGGAAGTGATGAAGCCGTGAACATAAATTTTTTGGGGCAATGGCAGTTTCGCCGACAAAAGCATCGCCGGCCAATAAAGAACGTGGAATTTCAAATTGTCCTTGCCGATAATGTGAAGGTCGGCCGGCCAGAATTTTTTGAAATTTTTCGGATTTTTGCCCCCGAAACCCAAAGCCGAAATGTAGTTTGTCAAAGCGTCGGCCCAAACATAAATAACCTGAGAATCGTCGTCCGGCGTTGAAATGCCCCAGGGCAAATTTCTCTTGGGCCGCGAAAAGCTGATGTCTTCTATATCCTGCTTCAAAAAAGCCAGCGCTTCGTTTTTTCTGGCCAACGGAATTATCATCAATTCGTTCTTTTTTATTTTTGATTCTATCGCTTTGGCGTATTTTGAAAGCCGGAAAAAATAGTTTTCCTCCTCCACCGTTTCCGGTTCCGTCAGATGTTCCGGGCATTTGCCGTTAATCAAATCTTTCTCCGTTTTATACGCTTCGCAGCCGACGCAATACAATCCTTTGTATTTTTTTTTATAAATGTCTCCGGCTTTAACCATCGCCAGCCACATTTTCCGCGCGCCGGGCCAGTGTTTTTTCTTATCCGTGGTCCTGATAAAAGCGTCGTAAGAAATGTTCAGCGATTTATCCAATTCTTTGAATTCCAAAGCGTTCCGGTCAACCAATTCTTGCGGCAAAATTCCTTGTTCGCGGGCGGTCTTGAAAATTTTTGAGCCGTATTCATCCGTGCCGGTCAAAAAAAAGACATCGCTTCTTTTCAAGCGATGATAACGAGCCAAAACATCGGCCCTAACAAACTGCATGGCATGGCCCAAATGAGGAGAAGCGTTAACATAACCGATGGCGGTGGTAAGATAAAATTTCTTCGCCATATAGCGCGATTATTCTTTAACCGATTTTTTTTGGATTGCCCAATCTTCAATAATTTCCTGGATTACGACCGCCGCCGGCACCGCCAGAATTATCCCCGCGAAGCCGAAGAGTTGAGCTCCGGCGAGCAAAGAAATCACCACCACCACGGGATGAAGTCCGGTGGTGTATCTCATCACCAAAGGCACCAGCAAATGATTTTCCACCTGCTGAATAATCACGAAAAGCGCCGCTACGGAAAATCCTAGCGTCAAAGATTGCGATATGACAAGCAGAAACGAAATAATACCGACAAGAACCGGTCCGACATAAGGAACCATTTCCAGAATGCCCGCCAAAATTCCCAATATCAAGCTGTATTTAACTCCCAAAATCAAAAGTCCGAAAAAAACCGCCAAGCCGATAATCAAACTTAAAATCAGCTGTCCCTGAAGCCACAAACCGATTTTGCGCCGCGCCCGAAAATAAATTTTCATCACGTATTCCTCTTGGGCAGAAGGTAAAACCGCCCTTAAAAATTTTTCAACGCCATATTTGCTGGCGGACAAATAAAAAGACAAAACAAAAACCGCCGTCAAAAACACAGCGCTCCCAAAAATGGCGGAAATAACGCCGATAAAAGAAATGCCGCCCGAAAGCAAAGTGTTGGCGAAATTGCCAAGATACACTCCTATGTTTTTAATGAAATCTAAAGAGTTGAAAACTTGAACGGCGGGCAGTTTCAATTGATACTTAGAAAGAATATCTGAAAGATTTTTGAATTCCATAATCGCCGCCGGAACAATAGCATAAAGAAGCAAAGTCAGAACCGCCGCGCCGGTGAGAAAAATAAGAATCGTCCCTAAAATTCTGGGAATTTTTTTCCGTTCCAAAAAACTGATAGGGGCATCAAGGGCCGAGGAAATCACCAGCGCCAAAGCCAAAATTATCAAAACATCGCGCAAAAGATAAAGCGCGACGCCGAAAACTATCATCAGAAGAATCTTCCAAAGCGATGTCCAGGAAATTTCCAGCTTATTCATAATATCACGATATCACAATGTTAAAATTTTTTCAAACCGGTTTTTATCCTTGAACGGCCCGATAATCGCCAGATTTAATTTATTGTTCTGAAAAATATCTTTGGCCACCGCCATTATTTCTTCGGCTTTGACGGCTTGAATTTTTTGCGCCAGTTCGTCCGGACCAATGAGTTTTTTGGTCAAGATTTCCTGACCGCCGTAAAAACTCGCCAGTTCATCGGATGTTTCAAGCGAAAGCATTAAATTGCCGAGCAAATGGTCTTTTGATTTTTGTAGTTCTTTTTCATCAACTGCTTTTTGGCTCAATTTTCTAAATTCTTCAAGAATAGCTTTAATTACCTCCTCTATTCTTTTATTATCAACGCCGGCAAAAACAGCTAAATAACCGTGGTCGGTAAATAAATCAGCCTCAGCCCGGATATAATAGGCCGCGCCCATCTCGTCCCTAATTTTTTGAAAAAGACGAGAACTCATGCCGCTGCCCAAAATATTAACCAACACTTGAAACGCATACTTTCTTTTATCAAAAATATCATACGCTCTGACGCCCAAAACCAAATGCGCCTGATCTGATTCTTTATATTTTAATAAAATCTGAGGATTTTCCTGAAATTCTTTGGTTTTAATTTTTGGAATTTTTTTGTTTGTTTTTATGCCAGAAAAAAAACTTTTAATTTTTCCGACTGCTTCATCATCGAATTTGCCAGAAACAACCGCGATTGTTGACGAAGCCAAATAATGATTTTTTTTATATTTTAAAAAGTCTTCACGGTTTAGTTCTTTAATAATTTCCTTGCTTCCGGCAATATCCCAGCCGGCCGGCTGGTCGCCGTAAAGAAGGTTTAAAAATAATTGTTGAACCCGCCTCATCGGCAAATCTTCGTACATATTTATTTCTTCCACAATAACTCCTCTTTCTTTATTTATTTCGTTCTGGTCGAAAACCGGATTGAGATACATATCGGAAATAATATCTAAAATTTTATCAAAATGTTTCGGTTGAGCTTTGGCATAATAACCCGTATATTCTTGACTGGTAAAAGCGTTATAAGAAGCCCCTAAGCTATCAAGTTCCGAAGCGATATCTATGGCGCGCGGCCTCTTTTTCGTTCCCTTAAAGCACATATGCTCCAAAAAATGGGAAATGCCGTTGATTTCTTTGGTTTCATATTTTGAACCGGCTTCAACCAAAACCAAAACCGTTGTTGAAAGACTGTCCGGCTTCGGAACAATAATAATCCGCAATCCGTTTTCTAATGTGATTTTATTGAATTTTTCCATTTAACCAATCTATTAATCCGCTGATTTTTATTCTTTCTTGTTTCGTGGTATCGCGGTCGCGAACGGTAAGCGTATTGTCTTCCAGCGTTCGAAAATCAACCGTTAGACAATACGGCGTGCCGATTTCATCCTGCGAATAATAACGCTTGCCGATGTTGCCACGGTCGTCGTAAGCAACCATAAATTTTTTGCGCAAATCGTCGTAAATTTTTTTTGCCGAATTAACCAATTCCGGCTTGTTGGCCAAAAGCGGGAAAACCGCCGCCTTATAAGGAGCCAATTTCGCGTCTAGTTTCAAATAAATCCTTTCCCCTTCTTCCCGATAAGCGTCAATGAGTAAAAACAAAATAGAACGGTCGACTCCGGCTGAAGTTTCAATGTCCCAGGGAATATATTTCTCGTCGGTTTCCGGATCGCGATAACCCATATCAACGCCGGAAAATTTCTGGTGCCGCGACAAATCCCAATCTCCGCGGTTATGAATGCCCATAAATTCCTGCCAGCCCCAGGGCGCGTTATATTCGATGTCAGTCGCGTCAATGGCGTAATGGGCGCGTTCGGTTTTTGCATGGTCGCGAAAACGCAGATTTTCCTTTCTCATTCCCAACGATAGATACCAATCCATCCTGTTATTTTTCCAGTATTCAAACCATTTTTCGCCCTCTTTTTCATCCGGCCTGATGTAAAACTGCACTTCCATTTGCTCGAATTCCCGCGAACGGAAAGTAAAATTGCCCGGCGTAATTTCATTGCGGAAAGCCTTGCCGATTTGAGCGACGCCGAAAGGAATTTTCACCCTTGTCGAATCAAGAACATTTTTGAAATTAACATGAACGCCATTGGTGATTTCGCCACGAAGAAAAATTTCCGATTGTTCGCCTTCTACCACTCCCAAATACGCCTTGACCAGCAAATTAAATTGCCGCGGTTCAGTCCAGTCCGCTTTTTTGTCTTTGTGGATTTTTTCATGATTTTTAATTTCTTCTTCCTTATCGGCCCGAATCCGCTGATGACAAATTTTACATTCAACCAATGGGTCGGCGAACGCTTTCAAATGGCCCGAAGCTTCCCAAGCTTTCGGATTCATCATAATCGCCGCATCGATGCCGACGATATCATCGCGGCGTTCCACCATATTTTCCCACCACAAATCCTTCAAATTTTTTTTAAGCAAGGCGCCGACCGGGCCGTAATCCCAGGTGCCGGCCAAACCGCCGTAAATTTCCGAGCCGGGAAAAATAAATCCCCGGCGCTTAGCCAAAGAAACGATTTTATCCGTCAGATTATTTGTCATTGGATTACTTGAGTATAATTCAAATCCAAACCGCTGTCTTTCAACGATTTGGTGCTAAGGGCTTCGGCGGCAACATTCAATTCGACACCGGTAAATTCGTCAACGGCGGCGGCAATGGTCTGGCTGAGCAACGGAATTTCTTTTCCGACTTGAGTGATATTAGGCAAAACTTCTATTTGAAAAATCGCTTCAATTGGTTTTCCGATAATGCCTTTGGCGGCCGAAATTCTATCAATAGACCAATTAATCTCGCTTGTTCTTTCATTATAAATCGGCTGGGATGCGACGCTACTTTTAACAATATCTGTCAGCCGCGCCCCTGAAAGCAAACTAGCTTTAATATTTACATCCTTAACGTCTGTGGCGTAATTTTTAACGAGCCAATGAATGGTGAAATTAAGCGGCTGGTTGACTCTCGGCGGCAAAACGCCTTTATTGACAATACCCGACGGATCGCGGAAATAAACAGCGGGTTCAACGCTGATTTGTCCTCCAACTTTCGTTTCCAAACCGCTCAAGCCAATGGTTTTGTCGGCCGAAACGTAATAAGGCACAGTAGGCGAAGAAATTTCAGCTACGACTTTCAAAACAAAATTTTTATCGGACAACTTTTTAATGGGATAAAATTGTTTTGTTTTGATTTCGAACTCAGTGCCGGCGCTTGAACCGGCCGGCACCTGCCGAAGATTCGAAACATTGGCCGCGTTCCAGACTAAAATATTATTTCGAGAATTAAAAGAACCGCCGGTTTTCAAGGTCGGAAAATCAAATATTTCTCCGTTCAACTGAGCGGTAATGACCGCATCGCTTAAAACAACATCGCTGTTATTTTGGTAAACAATCCGATATTTTAATAAATCTCCCGGCCAGGCGATATAATTTTCCGTTTCATTCAAGATAATTTTCAGAGAAAGAGGCGAGGGCGCGATGTAAACGCTGGCGGCTTTTTCGGCAATCGCATACTTTTGGCCCCGATACGCCGTCTCAATTTGCGATTTGATTTCAAAAAACGACTGTTCAGGTCCGATGATTCTGCCTTTTAGGGAAATCTTAGCCTGGGCATTTTTCTCCAGCTCGCCGATTTCCAAAATATTGCCGGACAATTTCGGATTCGATTCTTTCAAGACAAAATTTTTCGGAAAAATAAAATTCAGTCGGGCACCGGAAAAATTGTTTTCCGAAATATTGGCGTAATTGACGATAATTTCAAATTCTTCGTTGTTTAAAACTTTTTCCGGAGCCGACAAATCAAGTTTTACGGCCGATTCCCGAACCGACACTTCAACATTTTGTTTTTTCTCAAAACGAGCTTTTAAGGTTGAAACATAACCGACTGAAATATTAAAATTTTTCACACTGCCTTCTCCGGCGACAATCAAAATCTGAAATTTATCTTTGAAAATCGCGTCCGGTTCCAAATCGTCGATTTTTTTGGAAAATACGCGTTTCTCTCCGCTTTCGCCCAAAATTATCGCGGATTCTGGCAAAAAAACGGAAAGATTGACGTCTTGAAGAGTATTCTTTGAACTATTGTCAAAATCAACCGACAAATCAAAAGGAACGCCGACCATCGCATTGGCCGGAACGGAAACCGAAAGATTAATTTCCCGTTCAGTGGAAAAATATTGATAAAGATAATAACCGCTGAAAGCAATCAATATTAAAACAAACGGCGTTAAAATCCAGAATAAAATCCGGCTGAAGCGGCTGATTTTGGAAATGATTATTCTTTCGGACATTTATATCAATACTATCTCTTTTTTGGGAATTTTTATAGCGCACTTGGCGCAAAAGAAAATATAGTCTTCCGGAGAGAAAAAATTTATTTCTTTCCCGCGGCAAAAAACGCAAGCCGCGTGAGCCGGGTCAAAGCCCAAAATTTTGATGATTAACCGATAAATGGCTTTTTCTTTTTTTTGATAAATAAGCCAATTGGCGACAATCTCTTTCATTGCCAGCCATAATTTGCGGTCCGGCTGAAGATCAAAAGTCATTTCCTTGAAAAATTTGATAAAATTCAAAAGCCTGAAAAAAACCGCTGGATTTTCCTTAAAATTGGCCGAATTAGCGATAGTTAAAGCGTCGACTATCTGAAAGCCGTTTTTTTCCACCAGCCGGACTTGAATAAAATTAAGCGGCTCCAGGTGTCCGTTTAATTTTGAGGTGATTCTTTTGACGCTTTTGGCTTTAGCGGTTATTTTCCCCAAATCCTCGGTGTATAAAATTATTCTCGCGTCCAAATCGCCGCTGTCTTCCTTGTCCAGTACCAGCGCTTCGGTAAAGTATTCTACCATAACGCGAATTTTAGCAGATCGAAAGAGTGATTTCCATTCCAATTTTACATAAGCTTGACAAAATAAAACCACTGGTTATAATTCCTTAAAATCAATCGCGAATTATATAGCCCCGAAAGGGGTTTTTTGATTGGGATTTATAAATAAATTATAAAAATTACGAGTGTTGTTTACATTTTCCAGCAGATTGCCTTTCAGAACCAGAATATTTTTGTTCCAGCGACAAAAATTTCTTCCCCCTCGGCGCGCTGGCTCCGACTATTGATGTAAAGATTTTTGAAACCTAAACGGAAGCGCAGTCCGCCAGCTGGCGGACGTGAGCGGGTTGAAAAAACTTTACATTTTCCGTTGCAGAGTAAACAACGCTTGAAAATCTTATGAATAAATACAATAAATATCTGGCGGCTCTCTTGGTTGTGATGAGTTTTAACGTTCTTCAAACCAATGTTTTCCAGCCAAAAATAGCCGTTATTAACGAAAATTATTCGCTAGACGACTCTTTAACGGCCCAAAATCGGCCTGTTTTGACGCTTGAGAATCAAAAAGTTGCCAAGCCAAAAATCTTAAAAGTTTGGTTAACCGCTTATTCCAGCACGCCCGAGCAAACCGATGAAACGCCGTTTATCACGGCTTCTGGAAGTTATGTCAGGAACGGCGTTGTGGCGGCCAATTTCCTGCCAATGGGAGCTAAAATCCGCATTCCAGAAGTTTTCGGCAGCCAAATTTTCGTCGTTGAAGACCGAATGCATCCCAGATATCAGAACTATATTGATATCTGGTTTCCCGATGCCGAACAAGCCAAAAATTTCGGCAAAAAAATAAGTAAAATAGAAATCCTATAAAGACAAAGAGAAAATCGGGAGATCGACCCTAATCGCTTCTCCTTTGTTCTCTTTGTGGGGAACCATTAAATGCCCCTGATTTTTGGCAAGCTCGTACAACTCTTTGGTAATTTTAACGTCGTTAAGACAATAATTTTTTAATTCTTCCATTCTGCCTTCGCGATATAAAACCGGCGCCTCAAGGCTCAAACCGTTCTTGCCAAAACCCAAATTGGTTTTCGCCAGAATATCCAAACCGACTCGCCGGCCAAGCAAGATTTCAATCTCATCCAGAATATCAATCCGCGGGATGGAAAAAATGTCGAAATTAAAGTGTTTTTTCAAAACCGGCAAATCAAAACGGGAGATGGCGAAACCGACGAGCAAACCGGCATTTCTCAAAATTTCGCCGGCTTCTTTGATTTCGTTCTCATGAAAATGAAAAAATTTGTCTTGGCCATACGAATAAAGACCGACCAAAGAAATTTCTAATGCGTCGAAATTATCATGACCGACTTCAATGAAAGTATTTTTGGTTTCGATGTCTAATACAATGGTATCCATTTTACACGTGTCGGTCCGCCACCTTGGAAGCCGCGTAGCTGTTCGGCTTAGTGCGAGCCTCAAAATTATAAGCCCTAACCATTCCCACCACTTCATTAATCATTGATTTTGTTTCGCCGTTTTCGCCGACATCAATATGAATTTCAAAATCAAAATGCGGCGCGTCGAAACTTTTCAAACTTGCCAGGACTTTTTGCGCCGCTTCAAGTGAAAACATCACTTCTTGGATTATCCGGTCGCGCAAAGTATGAAATTTATCCAATTCAATCCGGCGCCAAAAATAACGGCCGCCATTCCCCACCCGATGGACAACCACCGCGGTGATAAAATCAACCGGCAAGCCCTCTTTAGCCTCGGAATCAGAACCAATGATAATTTTATAATGCCGCTTTTCGTCATCTTTCATAAAACGGATGATTTCGGAAACGGTTTGTTCAATATTTAATTTTAAGCCAAACGGCGTGTTGAAATTCATATTTATTTTTGTATCGTTTTTTTTATTTTATTCAATAAATTTTTGTCTTCTTTCAATTTTTGAGTCGCGGCATCCATTCCCACCCCCAGTTTCTCTCCTTCAAAACTATAGGTATTGCCGCTCTTGCCGACTGTTCCCTGCTTCAAAGCGACATTCAAAATATCGGCGGCGTAAGAAATTCCCTCGCCATACATTATGTCAAATTCCGCGATTTTAAAAGGTGGCGCCACTTTGTTTTTGGCCACCTTGGCTTTAACGCGATTGCCGACCACTTCTTCTCCTTTTTTAATTTGCGCAATGCGCCGAATATCAATCCTTACCGATGCGTAAAACTTCAACGCCCGGCCGCCTGGAGTCGTGGTCGGCTCGCCGTATCCCATCATCCCGATTTTGTCTCGAAGTTGATTTATAAAAATTATTAAAGTGTTTGATTTTGAAGAAATAGCCGTGAGTTTTCTTAACGCTTGACTCATCATTCTTGCCTGAAGTCCGATAAACTGCGCCCCCATTTCTCCTTCAATCTCGATTTTTGGAGTAAGAGCCGCCACCGAATCAACAACAATCACGTCAATAATTCCCGAACGCACCAAGCTTTCCAGGATATTAAGCGCTTCCTCGCCGCTGTCCGGCTGGGAAATAATCAAATCATTAATTTTTACGCCTAATTTTTTGGCGTATTCCGGGTCAAGCGCGTGTTCGGCGTCAATAAAAGCGGCTTTGCCTCCCTGTTTTTGCGCTTCAGCGACAGCATGAAGCGCGAGAGTGGTTTTACCGCTCGATTCCGGGCCAAAAATTTCAATAATTCTTCCTCTCGGAAAACCTCCCACTCCTAAAGCCAAATCCAACGAAAAAGAACCCGTTGGAACAACGGCGACATCGACTTTTTTAACATCGCCCAATTTCATCACCGCCCCTTCGCCAAACTTTTCTTGAAGCGACTCCAGCAATTTTTCCAAATCTTGTTTTTCTTCCGCGGTTTTTTGTTTTGTCATTATGGTTGATAAATAATTCGCCTGGTCTCTTTTACTTCTTTTCCTAAAAATCTTTTAACCTTGAATTCAATTGAATTGGCGCCGGGGTTAAGCTCGATTTCTTTTTCAAATTGACCGTTGGCACTAACAAAAATTTCTTCGCTATTAATCATCAATTTATCCCGATAATCCCCCAACTCGCCGCTTAATTTAAAATTCGGCTCTCTGACAATCAAATTGTCGCCGGCCGGATTTAAAATTTCCATTTTCGGAATGCCCAATAAGCTGTTAATCCGCCAAACCAGAAAAAGTATAACAAAGACAAAAATAATTGCAATCGCAATTCTCTTGATTTTTCTCGGCTTAACGGCAAAACGATTAAAAGGCAGCCGATCATCAAGATTCATTCCGGCGATGATTTCGTCTTTGTAAGCTTGCCACGTTCCTTCGCCGTCGATTCTCAAGACTTCGGAAATTTTCATCAAATAACCCCGCAAATAAGCAAGCGGAGGAAATTTTTTGAAATCGCCCTCAATAAAAGCACTTAAGTGGCGCTTGGAAATGCCGGTTAATTCCGACAGCCGCTCAATGGTCAAGCCGCGGATTTCCATGGCTTCGCCCAAAAACTCCTTAAAAGATTTTTGCTTATCGTTAGTCATAATAAACTTCTCTCGGTTTGGCTCCTTCGCCGGGCCCGATAATTCCCTTGGCTTCCATTATATCCAGAAGCCGGGCGGCCCGGGCATAACCGATTTTAAGCCGGCGCTGAAGAAGCGAAGCCGACGCCTTTTTCGCGGCTTTAACCGTTTCCACCGCCTCGTCATACAACTCGTCTTCTTCGCCGGATTCGGCGTATTCGTCAAAAATATTCGATAAATTATCGCTATTAGCTACGCCGTTTTCAAAATTTAAATCCTTTGGTTCTTCTGTGTCAGCGGAAAAATTTTTATTGTTTTCCCTAATGAAATTGGTTACTTTGCTTATTTCCTCTTCAGAAAGATAAGCCCCCTGGATTCTTTTCGGCTTTGATAATTCCGATGAAGTAAAGAGCATGTCTCCGCCGCCCAAAAGCTTTTCCGCTCCGGCTGAATCCAAAATAGTCCGGGAATCAACTTGAGAAGCGACTTGAAGGGCCATTCTGGAAGTGATATTGGCCTTAATCAAACCGGTGATGACTTCAACCGACGGCCGCTGAGTGGAAACAATCAGGTGAATGCCCGTAGCTCTGGCCATCTGAGCCAATCTGACAATCGCACCCTCGATTTCCCGGCCGTAAGTCGCCATCAAATCAGCCAATTCGTCGATCACCAGTAAAATATAAGAAAGCGGTTCATCCGGATGCTTTTTATTATAACTTTGAACGTCGCGCGAACCGGCCCCCAAAAGCGTTTCGTAGCGCTTATCCATTTCTTCAATCAGCCAGCGAAAAACGCCGGCGGTTTTTTTGGTTTGAGTGATGACCGGCGCGATCAAATGAGGCAGGCCGTCATACGCGGAAAGTTCCACCCTCTTCGGGTCAATTAAAATCATTTTCAAAGTTTCGGGCGAATTTTTATAAAGCAAGGAGATTAAAAGGGAATGGATGGCGATTGATTTTCCCGAACCGGTTGAACCGGCAATGAGCAAATGCGGCATTTTTTCAATATCCGCGAAAATCGGTTCTCCCGAAACATCGCGGCCCAAAATAAAACCAAGGAGTCCGGAGTCCGCGAATTCCGGATAATTCATCAAACTTCCCAGCCGAACTATGGCCGCCACCTTATTCGGCACTTCAATGCCAACCAATGATTTCCCGGGAATCGGCGCTTCAATCCTAATGGGATGAGCGGCCAAAGCCAAAGACAAATCTTGATTCAAAGCCATGATTCGCGACAATTTAATGCCTTCGGCCGGCTTAAGGGTATAACGGGTAACTTTCGGGCCGATGTTAATTTCTCCCATTTCCACCGGAATGCCGAATCCCTCCAACGTCCTTTTGATGATATTGGCGCTGGCGCGCAAATCTCCAGAAGTCGGTTTTTCAATGGACGACTTAAGAAGTTCTAACGGAGGAAAAACATAATTGCCCGACGCCCGGCGTTTAGGAAGAGACATTTTTTTGAATCCTATCGCGGCCGCGATTTTTTCCTTAATTGGTTCCTGTTTATCCTCTGTTTTCGGCTCTTCAACTGCCGCAATTTCATTCGTCGGCGCTGGAGCCGGCTCGCTGACTTTCAACGGCGCCAGAGTCAAAACAGGTTCTTTGTCTTTTTTCATTCTCATTTTGAGAGGTAAATTAAGAGTAACCAGTAAAGAAGCAATATTAATAACGCCGACAATAACCAGCGAAGCCATATAACCAAAAAGATATTCCAGGGAACCGATTCCGGCGCCGACAATTCCACTCTTGGAAGGAAGAACAATGTCAATCAGACCCAAGCCGGCAAAAACGAAAACCACGGCGCCCAGAAAAGTAATCTGATAAATCCGGCGCCGTTCGGAAATCAAAAACACGCCCGCCATAATCAAAAAAGTCAAAGGTAAGAGATAATATCCCCAGCCGAAAAGCCATTTAAAAATATCGTAAAAAAAATTGCCGACCGGACCGGCGTTTTGAAAACTCGCCAAAAACAAAATCGCGGCCGCGCCGAAAAAAATCACCGCCCAAACGCTTTTCTTGGTCTCTGGATGAAGCCGAAATTCTTCCGATTCGCCCGACATCAAAGATTTAACGCCGAATGCTTTTTTGCTTTTTCTTTTGCGCGACATCTTTTGCTTCAATTAAACACCAAATTTTGGTAAAATTCAATCAATGAAAATGAATCCGAAAATATTTAAAGCTTACGATATCCGCGGCAAATACCCGCGCGAAATAAACGAAAATATTGTAATGGAAATAGTGGATAAATTTTTACCCCGCAAGTTAAAAATTAAAATTATTATCGGCCGCGACGCTCGTTTAAGTTCGCCGAATTTATACAAAGCGGCAATCAAACGATTAAAAATTCAATCCGCCGACTGGCGGAGGAAATTAAAAATTGTCCCGGCGGGATTGATTACCACACCGATGCTTTCTTTTTTGGTCAATTATCTGAAAGCTGATTTCGGCATAATGATTACCGCCAGCCATAACCCAAAAGAATACAATGGTTTGAAAATCGTCGGCAAAAACGCCATGCCGATAAGCGGAAAAGATGTTTTACAATTATTATAAACAACAAATACAAAATTGTTTCTGAAACCTAAACGGAAGCGCAGTCCGCCAACTGGCGGACGTGAGCGGGTTGAAGAAACAATTTTGTATTCGTTGTTGACGATGGCTGTTATGAATTATATAAAAATTTACGCTGATTTTCTTAAAAAATTTTTACGACCTCGACAAAAATTGAAGGTGGTTTTTGATTGTTCCAATGGCGTTGCCGGCCCGATAATTAAACAGCTGACAACCGACAGCCAACAACTGAAAACTTTTTTGATTAATGAAAAATCCGATGGCAATTTTCCGGCTCATGGGCCGAATCCGCTTAAACCCAACGCGTTAAAACAACTCCAAAATGAAGTCAAAAAACACAAAGCTACTCTCGGAATAATTTTTGACGCCGACGGCGACAGAGTATTTTTCATCGATAATCGCGGCCGCTTTGTTGACCCGGACGTGATTTCTCGATTGTTAATTTGGCACCTTAAGCCAAAAAAAGTTGTTATCGATGTCCGGACGGGATGGCTCGTAAGAAAATTCAAAATTAAAAATTCAAAATTAAAAATTCACGAATCAAGCGTTGGGCATTATTTCATAAAAAAATTAATGCGCAAAACTAATGCGGATTTAGGCGTCGAACGTTCGGGGCATTATTATTTCGGACCAAACATTCATAATCAAAAAAATCTTTATTTTGATTCGGGAATCCTTGCCGCCATTGAAACAATCAATGCGGTTTCAAAATTGCCGTATTCTTTGGCGGATTTCAGCGATTTATTTCCGCCGCTTTATCGCTCCGGCGAAATCAACATAAAAATCGGCCAGCCGCAAAATATAATAAAAAAAATTGAAAAAAAATTGAAAAATCAAGCAATAAAAACTTCTCGCCTTGACGGCTTAACGATGGAATTCAATCCTTCGGCAAGCCCGGGAAAAGCCTGGCGGTTTAATCTGCGGCCGTCAAACACCGAACCGCTGGTCAGATTAAATATTGAAGCAACCGATAAACGATTTCTTGACAATTTTCTTAAAAAGATTTATTCTTTAATTAGCAATTAGCGACAACTAAAAAGGGGGTGAGGTGATTGGCAAAGCTCATAATCTTGGATTTCGACGGGGTTTTGGTTAAAAGTGGAAAGATGGAAAAGTGCTGGCGGAAATTTTCGGAAGAACTTACCCTGAAAAAAACACCGCGTTTTTTGCTGGAATTTTGCGACATCTTCGATTTCCTGGCAAAGCCGGCTCCGGAATTAAAACCTGAGGCCAAACGCTTTATTCGGGAACGAGATTCGAAATCGGAGCTCCTGGCTCTTATTACCGACCGCAGCTTGTTCTTTATTTCCTCGTTCTTTTCCAAGAGCAAAGAAATTTCGCCGACTGATTTTGAATTTATCCAAGTCCGAGAAAGTTTTCTCAACCAATTTTCGCCCTGGATAAAATTCATCGGCGAGCCCAAAACAAAACCGCAAATTTTTGTTTCCGCTCAAACAAAACCCGCTCCGGAAGTTCTGAAAAACAAAGAGTTAAAACGCTTCTTGGATGAAAGAAATATTAAACAAGAAGAGGTTCTTATTATTGACGACCTCTTTGAAATGAGAAAAGCGGCGCGGGAAATGGGCTTTCCGGCGCTGGCGCCGAAATTATTTTTCCAAACCGAACCCTGATGCTTAAATCATCAAAAAGGGTCCGGTTTTTTTATTAAAGCAAATTAAAAAAATGCGGCCAAAAAACTAGCAAACCGATAATAACTGCTCCAAAACTGGCCACTAAAACTATCGCGGCCATCAAATCCTTTATAAGCCGCACCTGCTCGTTATATTTTGGCTGAAGGAAATCCAACAATCGCTCAATGACGACATTAACCAATTCCAAAGTCAGCACCGTGAAAATTGCCGTCATCAAAACCGCTTTTTCGGTCCGACTGGTCGGAAAATAAAGCATTGCCGCGACAACCAGCGCGGCAACGATAATCATTATCTTAAAATTCCGCTCGTGAATAAGGGTTTCTTTCAAGCCGTTAAAAGCGTATTTGAAGCTATCGCGCAATTTTCTCATCTTTATTTAAATTATAAAAGTTTTCAAAAACTTTTGCCACTAAAATCGGGCCGGCGCCGCCTGGCGTAGGCGTATAAAATGACAATTGATCTCCGATATTTGATAATTGACCGCTATCTAAATCGCCGGAAATTTTATTGTTTTCATCAAAAGAATATCCGAAATCAATTATTCCGGCATCTTGTTTCAATATTTCCGGTTTTATCAAACCGGCCTGACCAACGCCAGAAATTATCAAATCGTAATTTTTCAAGTCGGATAAATCGCTGTTTTTTTTAAAAATTTTCAGCTCCTTGACTTGGTTCATTAACCAAACGGCAACCGGTTTGCCGATTAAAAAACCGGCGCCAACAACTGCGACCTTAACATCTGACAACCGACATTTGACCTCTGACAATATTTCTTCAACTGTTTCGATTGCCGGCGGCAAAACCGGATTTCGGCCAACATAAAACGCGCCAAGCGCCCGCTCGCCCAAAACATCAATATCTTTTTCCCGCGGAATAACGTTCAATATATAATGCTTATTAATATGTTCCGGCAAAGGCAACTGCACAATCACGCCGCCAACCTTTTTTAAAAGCGCGATTTTTAAAACTTCTTTTCGCAACTCGTCGTTTTTTAAATCTGACGAGGATTTATAAATTCGAAAATCAATACCCAACTCTTTGGCGACATTTTCTTTTTGTTTTAAAAAACTTTCCGATTGCTGATTATCGCCCGCTAAAACCGCCGCCAAAATTTTCTCCGGTTTAGGCCGGGTTTTCAATTCGTCAATGATATTTTGAGCTATTTTTTTACCGTCAATAATCTTCATTTTAAATATTTTTATAATGCTTTATTACATAATCTTTTCTACAAATTGTCAAGGCAATTAAATCTATTTGCCAACCCTTCTTGTCGTCAATCAATTCTAATCGATGATTGGCGTACAAAGAAGCGGTTCTTTGAAGTTTTGCCAATTTAACACTCGTCAGCTGATTTTCGGCCGAAATTTGATTGTAATTTTCGTTAACGGTGTGTAATTTTTCCACACCACGAACGGTTTTTACTTCTACAAACACCAGGGTTTTATCCGGCGCCTTGGCAATTATATCCAATTCTCCCCATTTTTGCCTAAAATTGCGTTCAATTATCTTATATTTATTCTCCATAAGATATCTACAAGCTATATTTTCACCAAACTGGCCGATTTCTGATTTATAAGTCATTTAATCAATTATACAATAATAAAGTGAATATGCCACACCGTAATCAATGTAAAACGTTTTCACATGCTAAACAAAAAACAAATTTGCCACAAAATGATTAAAAATGTTTCACGGCAAACATTAAAAAACGCTATGATTAAAAAACCCACATTTCATGCGGGTTTTTAAAAATGGCCGTTTCCAGTGTTTCACACTTTTTACAATGTTTCACACTGTTTTACACTTTTTGTCAAGAAAAAAGCCCGAAATTGAATCTCGGGCTTTATAATTTTACATCATTTACATTTTAGGCTTTTCTTAAAACTTCTGCCGCTTCTTCTGGAAGCACATTGTTAATATGGAAACCCGTGGCGATTTCAAATGAACTATAGAGCCGAATTCTCGGGATTATTTCGATGTGCCAGTGAAAATCTTCCCGAAGGGTCTGCCACTTTGACCAACAAGCATTCTGGTTAGGGGCGGTATAGACAACCATTGTGTAAGAAACGCCGTCTTCTTCGCCGGTAACCACCGCGTTGAGTTTCATAATCGCGGTTTTAAGCATAGCGGCGAATTCCAGGTCAAAAAACGATTCTTCAAAAAACGGTTCATGACGCTTCGGCAATACAAGCATTTCATACGGCACCCTGCTCCATGGCGGCGCTAAAAGGATATGACTCCTGCTCTCCATTATTATCCTTTCGCCGTTTTTCTCTTCCACTCCGAGAATATCGCACAAAAGACACCTGTTTTTCGAATTAAAATGCTTTTTCAGATGCCAGAGTTTTTCTTTCATCGCCGACGATATTACCGGCGAACCGACCACTACCGCGTGGGGATGGGTTATTTTTACCCGCGTCCCGCTGCCGTAGTTTTTATAAACCAGGACTTGCCGGATATTCCCGTCTTTTTTAAGGTCGCTGATTCTTTCCCCGAATACGCCTAGAATTTCCTTGATTTTTTCCGCCGGCATATTGGGCCAGGTATCATCGTGGCGCGATGACTCGACGATAATCTCATTGGCGCCCGTAGCGGAAATAAAATCGTAAATATCCATGCCGAGCCGTTTTTGTTTTTCTACCCGAAAAATCGGATTTTTATCCGGCACCACCCGGATCCGCCAGCCTGGTTGATTGGGCCAACCGTTATCGCGGCGCGCCGTTATTTCCGAAGGTGTCAATTTTTCATTGCCTTCGCAAAACGGACAAGGCTCGATACCGCATTTGCCATCTCCTTTGTGATGAATCGTATATTTGCCGCTAAGAGGATTTTTTATGAGATGCGATTCTTCCAGCAAGCTTTTTGTTTCTGACAACATCTTTTCCTTACTATTCAGTTCCATATAAATAACCTCCCTTTTAAGTTGTTAAGCGTTCATGCCCGTTTTGGCTCACGTTGAACGGATTATAACAAAAATTTCCAGATAAGAAAACTTTCCTGTGGGCGATGCAGGGATTGAGCCTGCGGCCTTCTCGGTGTAAACGAGACGCTCTGCCACTGAGCTAATCGCCCGACATTACATCCTTTTTATCATCCTTCTGACAATATTCTCAAAAATAACGATAACAACAATGAAGCCGATTATCAAGAAAGCGGCGGTTTTCAGGTCTTGACGCAAAACATTTGTTTTGTAAGCGAAAACATACCCCAAAGAAACAAAAGTAATGGACCAAATAAGTCCGGCCAGCCAGCTGTATCTCAGCAACTCCTTAAGCGGAATTTTTACATAGCCGCTGGCCACCAAAACAAGCTTGTTAAAACTCCAGGCGAATTTTGAAATAAAAACATACAAGCCGTCGTTAATTTTCAATTTTTCCAAAAAAGCGCCGGCTTTTTCCAGATGAATGAACAGAAATTTTTTTCTTTTTGATTCGGCAAGTTTCCAGCCGATTGACCAATAGATTAAATCGTGGACAATCGAGGCTGCAAAAGCTACAATTATAACATCAAGAATATCAAGGTAGCCATTGCGGCTCAGAACTCCGGCCAAAAGCAAAATCACTTCTCCCTCAATCAAAACGGCGAGAAAAATAATTACATACGAGATAAAGCGATGAGTTTCGGAAAAATTAACGAGCAATGATTCAACCATAAAAAGTGTGCAGTATTCTTGAATTAGTCCGAACGCATTTCGTCCTGAGCTTGTCGAAGGGTGAGGAAGTCCCACCGCGAAAATTCGGAAAGGCGGCGGAGCCGCACCGCTGACAATTTCAAGTTTTTCTTTGGCGGCTACTTTATCTTTTTAACTTTAATCCCATGTTTATGCAAGAGTTTAATCCCATCATCATTTCCATAAGGATGCAAATAATAAACTTCCGAAATATGTTTTTTCAAAATTTCTTGAGAGCAAAGAATACATGGCGGAATAAGAATATAAAGTTTTGTCTTTTTCAAATCAACACCTTTAGATTCTGCTTTTTTGATAACAATATGCTCGGCATGTATGTCTTTGCTCTCAATGTTGTCCGACTCGGCAATAATCTTTCCTTGCAAAGTAATAAGCGCGGAAATTTTTCCAATAGATGCCTTGCTATGGTCAGCCAAAAAATACAAGCGTCGAACAATTGGATTTTTAATTTTGGAATAATCGCGCTGTGCCAATATCTGTTTGGCAAGAAAACTCGTGCTGGAGCAGCGCACGTCTTTCTCAAGGAAAACTACTTTAATATTTGGAAATTTGTCGTTAATCAAACGAGCGCGGTATTTTCTATACTTCATCGTCTCTTTCGAGAAAACGTAGTTTCGCGGTTTGATAATTTCCAAATATTTTTCGTAGTGAGACGGCTTATCGAGAATCAAAACAAAATCAACAAATTCAAGTGCCGCGACAATTTCAGCACGACGTTTTTCACTAACGATGGGGCGATTAAATCCCTTCCGAACCCTAACTGTTTTGTCCGCTTGGACGATTACGACGAGGGGTCTGCCGACTTCGCTACATTTCCGCAAATAGCGGAGGTGGCCAGCATGGAACAAATCAAAAACGCCACCGACGAGCGTTGCTGTATGTGGCTTGAGCGTCTTTTTGAGCTTTGTAAGGGTAATAATTTTCATTCATTATTTAAAAAATTTTCTTCCCCCAAAATGCAAAATCGCCAATTCGTTTTTGCCCCCAAAATTGAATACCGATTGGTCGCCGAGCGAAGCGAGGCGAACCTTTCAAACTTGCGAATTCCTTTCTGGTGCCGAGGGTGGGATTTGAACCCACACGCCTTGCGGCGCCAGCTCCTAAAGCTGGTGCGTCTGCCAATTTCGCCACCTCGGCAAAAAGATTGACTTTCAATTTAGATTATGTTATAAATCTAATCAAGTTCTTTCACATAAATAATATGGCGGAATTGAGATAAAAACAACTTAACTGGCCCCGCTAAACAAGGGCAAACAAGGAGGAAATATGGATATGGGAAAAAAAGAGTCGTTGCTGAAAGCGCTTAAAGGCTTCTGGCTCGCGCTTAAAGGATTCTGGCTCGCAATGGGCATAATCTGCTTAATCCTGTTTTCCGCCGATATCTGGTTATCCGGATATTCAAATTCCACGACATTTCTTGGCGCGGAATGGAAATGGAATTGGGGGTTGGCGGCATTTTTAGCCCAATTGTTTTATGTCGTTGTAAGTTTCCGGATAGTCGGACCGACAGAACTCGGAGCGGTGCTTTTCTTCGGAAAACCTCTATATAACGTGAAGTCCGGGCTAAACCTCGTTCCGTTCCTTGTGTGTCGGTTAGTAAAGAATACAAGGAATATTATCGAGATTGAGCTTCCTACTAGGCCTGAACTAATATTCAGGTCGGAATTAGAAAAAGAAGAGGTTGTTCCAAAGGATCTTCTGGACAATGGATACAAACCTCCAATCAGGGTTCAATTTGGCGCGCCGGGAATTGAATTGAGCACAAAAGAACTCGAGTCTCAGCTCAACGATCCCAATATCATGGAAGATGAACGCAAAAGATTGGAGAGAATCAAAAAACTCTATGAGACTTTAAATAGGTTTATAGCAAACGAAAATATCCAAAACGATCCGCTAAATGTCCGCATGACTGCGGAAACTCCTCTCACGGTTCGATTGAAAATCAAAAGCCTTGTTAGGTTTTTGATAACGTTCGATTCACTAGAGAAAGCAAAAGGCCAAATCCAAGATATCGCGGTAGCGATGCTTAACCGCGAATTTTCAAAAATCACTCCCGCGGTGGCTCAAGCTCATCTCGGAACGTTTAGTGAGCTCATCAAAGAGGAAATCGCCGAAAGAATAGAGAGCAATAAGGGTGATGGCGGCATAGAGATTGTGACTGTGCTTTTGCGTCCTTTTGGCTACAGTCACAAACTTAACGCATCTCTTCAATCATTTGCCGAAGCGCGAGCGAAAAAGCGGGCAACGGTTATTGATGCCGAAGCTCAGAAAGAGAAAGATACGCTTGAAGGCGAAGGAAAAGGTGCCGCTGAAAAAGCTATTATTGATGGAAGGACTGAGGGGTTTAAAGGAATGATGGAAAAACTCGGAGTTTCTGCTCAAGAGGTGCTTGGAGCTGAAATCGCCAGAGAATTCGCTGTCAATCCCGGCCAAAAAACGGTTATCGTCGGTCAAAAAGGCTTTGCTGATGTTCTTGGCATTGCCGCTGCGATAGGCGAGACTTTCAAGGAGGGAGGAAAATGAGACTGGAGTTAATAATCTTTTTCATCTTTCTTGCAAGCGCGATTGTACTTTTCGCGTGGAAAAAAATAGAAAAAGAGGTTGAGAAGCCACAAGAGAAAAAACCCGGAGGGCCACAGCCGCCATCACCTAGCCGGAAAAAAATCCACTTAGCTAATGGCGTTGGGCTGGCCATAATAATCCTCGCCGCAGTTATCATCTACAAGATGGTCGGAGAGGAATGGTTTCAGCCGCGGACGGCAACGGCAATCCACAAAGTCTGGGTTTTAGACCAGACTGTGACGGTGTCATCAAATGAGTGGGTAAATTTACCCATAAAGTTTGACGGCAAGGAGTATAAGTTTGCTCCGGACACGACATCGGCAGAGATTGAATTCGTTGCCGACGGCCGTTACGGAATCGCCGACAGCCGCACCCAGTTTGACTTCGGAGAAATCCGAAAGTCGCTGAAGGCTAGAGCAATAAAGGAAAAAGCGGTGGTTTATATGTATACCGCTAATCCTTCCTGAGAAGGTGATTTATTCAAAGCCGCGCAAGGATTTATCCAAGCGCGGCTGTTTTATTTTAAAATTATTTGTTATTATGAATATATTGATATTGGTTGAATTTAATTTATAATTTAATTGAATGATTAAATCATTTTCCGGAAATAAATTTTTATATTTGATTGCGATATTTATCATTTTTTTAAACATTCTGTTTTTTATCGGTATTAATAATATATCAGCGGCGGAGCCTCCTCCCGGCGGCACAACATACACCACTCCCTCTAAAAGCGGCGGTTTATACGACCCCTTGGGGGGACAAACCATCACCAGTTTAATCCAAAATCTTATCGGGTTTCTCATTAAAATCGGCGCGCCTATCGTGGCTTTGATGGTTTTATACGGCGGTTTTTTGATATTGACCGCCGGCGACAAACCCGAGCAGATTACCAAGGGAAAAAACACCATTCTTTACGCGGCTATTGGCTATACAATTATCTTGTGTTCTTGGGGCGTTATTTATATAATTCAACAAGTACTGGGAGCGAAATTAATAAAATGAAAATCTTAAACAAAATTTCATTATTTTCAACAATTTTTTATTTAATGGGCATTTTCCCATTAATTGGTTTTGCTCAAGAATCTCCCGTTAAAAGCATTGATGATGTAATGAATGTTTTAAAAAGCATTGTTAATGTGATGTACACGGCTTTCTTTATTGTGGCGATTATGTTTATAATCCTTGCGGCTTTTAATTATTTAACCGCCCAAGACGATCCGGAAAAAATCAAAAGCGCCACTCGCCAGATAATGTGGGCGGCGGTGGCGATAGCGGTGGCTTTAATTTCGGTAGGATTTAATAAAATTGTAGAAAGTTTTATAAAACCATAAATGTTTTTGAATATAAAAAAAATCTTTATTTTATTATTGATATTGGGAATTATTTTCCCGATTTTTTCATTTGCTGCGTTTCCTGTGGGAGAAGTTGCTGGGCCTGGAGGAAAATTACCAGAAGGCGCGGGAATTAAAGAAGTTTCTGATTTAGTTGGCATTCTTACAAAAGTTCTTGCGTGGATATATACAATTCTTTTTATTATTGCGATTATATTCATCCTCATTGCCGCTTTCACTTATTTAACCGCTCAAGCGGACCCGGAAAAAATCAAAACTGCCACTCGCCAGATAATGTGGGCGGCGGTGGCGATAGCGGTGGCTTTAATTTCGGTGAGTATTAATGTGATAATAAGCAATTTTATAAGCCCAAGCGATAGTGGAGTTTTAGTAAATCCTAGCGGACAAAGTCCTTATTATTTAGATGTAGATCTTGGAATTTTCAATAAACCGCGAAAATAAATAAAGATGAAAAAAGTTTTAATTTTATCAATATTTTTATCAATATTTATTGCAAATAATTCTTTTGCCATAACTGCCGGAACAATTCCTTCAGCCGAGCAATTGGGCGTTTCTAACGCCCCGAAAATTGAAAAAGTTGACACATTAGTTAATATTATTAGAAATATCGTAAAGTGGACATATATAATTTTCTTTATCGTGGCCGTATTTTTTATAATTTTAGCGGCTTTCACTTATTTAACCGCTCAAGCGGACCCAGAAAAAATCAAAACTGCCAATAAACAAATTCTTTACGCGGTTATCGCCATTGTTATCGCTCTTTTAGCCATCGGCTTTGATACGATAATAAAATCATTTCTGCAAAGCGGCGCTTGATTGCTTTTTAGCTTGAATGTTTTAATATATTAATATGTATTGAAAAGGTCGCAAATGCTTATTTAATTATGAAAACAAAAATTTTTATTATTGCCGCGGGATTATTGGCAGTTTCGGCAATCGCGGGAAATGTCGCTTTAGCGATTCAAATTCCGGGTATCAGTCAGGTCGGCCCCACATCGGTGACCGGAACAGTGGATGTGATTAAAAATATTGTTAAGTGGGTTTATATTCTATTCTTCATCATCGCCGTTCTTTTCATTATTTTGGCGGCTTTCAATTATTTGACTGCCCAGGGCGACGAAGAAAAAGTCAAAACCGCGAAAAATCAGATTATTTACGCGGTAGTGGCGATTGTCGTGGCTTTGCTGGCCGTCAGTTTTGACACCATTATCAGCAATTTCCTGCAAAGCGGTCAATAAATTCTCAAAATTTTCCAAACAAAAAACCCCGTTAGAATTTTCTATCGGGGTTTTTGTTTATCAGCAGAATTTTCCCGCCTTTCCCCATTCCCAGGGCTTGAAGCTGCCTCCTCCTAAAATTTCTATAACTTCCCTAATAATCAGCCAGGCGCCCACGGCGATTAAAACGCCGATAATCGCCGATTGGATGATTTTCCGGCCTTGGGCCGCCCGTTCGGCCGATTCTCCGGCGGTCAATATTACAAATCCGCCGTAAACAATGAAAATCACCGTAACGGGAATGGCGATGTTGTAAAGAGCGAAATTAATGACATTTTCAGCCAAAGTTTTCAGATGGCAAAAATTGCACGCCGGTTCTCCGGCGCCGCCGCACGGCACAAGACCGGCGGCTTGAACAGCCATAACAGAAAACACGAAACAGAAAATGGAAAATAGAATTATTTTTTTCATTTAAAGATTATTTATCTCGTTTTCGGCCTGTTCCAGCGCTTTTTCCGGCGACAATCTTCCGTTTAACACAGATTCTACCATATTGGAAAAAATTTGTTTAACCGCGTTGTTGTCCGGCTGAAACCAGGATTTGGCGGTCAGAGTTTGATTAACAAATACTCCCAAGTCCGGGTCGTTTTGATATTTTTTGAATAAATCTCTTAACGCCGGCGGCCGCTTTGACGCCAGAAGATACTGTTCGGCGATTTGATTATTGGCGGCAACGGAGATTATAAAATCCCACGCCAAAGCCGCGTTTTTGCTTTGATTAGAAACTGCCAAGCCCCAATAATCGGCGTAATTTACCGGCTTTTCTTTATTAAACTGAAGCATCGGCGCAACCGCCAAATTCAAAAAAGGATTTTTTGATTTAATAACCGGAATTGCCGAAGCATAATTCAAAATCGCGGCGGTTGTTTCCTGGCTGAAATTATCCAAAGAAGGCCGGAGGTTGTCGTTCCAGGTGTAATAAACGCTGGAAGGATTGCCGAATTGAAGATAAAAATTCAGGGCCTCAAGGCCGCCGGTTCTGGAAAAATTCGCTTGGCCGTTTTTATCGATCATTTCGGCGCCGAACTGAAACATCAATAAACTCAATAAATCGCCGGCCTTGTCAACGCTTTTTTCCGAACCGCCGATTGCCAAAGCCGCTTTGGCGATTTTGCCGCCGGAACCGATTTCTCTGAGCCGCGGAATCAGATATTTGAATTCATCCCAAGTTTTCGGCGCCACTGCCGCGCCTTTGACGTCAAAATAATCTTTATTGTAAATCAGCGCGAGGGTATCAACATAAAGAGGCAAAGCGTAAATTCTGGCGGCGCTTGTAAAATCCTGCTCCGCCACTTGAGGGAACAATTGGCGAAATCGGGCTAAAGAAATTTGCGTTTCAGCTGCCGGAAAAATTTTATTGTAATGTTTCGGCAGCCAACTATTGCGAAACATAAAAATATCCGGACCTTGACCGCTGGCCAAGGCGTCAACCAGAGAATCTTCAAAACTGTTTTCCGGAAATTGAGCGTAAGTTATTCTGACGCTCGGATTAATCTGGGAATAAGCGTCTATGGTTTGCCTCATTATCGTTTCATCTTCAATGCCCCAGAAAACGATTTCCGTTTGTTTTCCGCCGTAAAGGCCGCCGCCGGTTCCCGATTGCCTTAATCCCGGAAGGACGCCCAAAAGAATCAAAACGAAAAATAAAACCGCTGATCCGGCAATGCCAATAATAATTATTTGATTGCGGGTGAAATTCATAAAACAACTATTCCCGCCACCTTGTCTCCTTCTTTTAATCTCATTATTTTGACTCCGGAAGTGGCGCGGCCGCTGATTCTGACGCTGGAAATTTTTGTTCTGATAATTTGGCCCTTAGCGGAAAGCGCCAATAATTCTTCTTCATCGCCGATAATCCGGGCGCTAACGACTTTTCCGGTTTTGCTTGTGACTTTGGCGGTTTTAATTCCCGAACCGCCGCGGCTTTGAACTTTATATTCTTTAAGCGCTGTTTGTTTGGCAAATCCGTTTTCCATCACCACTAATAGCCGCTGGTCGCTGGTTGCTGGTTGCTGGTCTTTTTTAATTATATCAATTCCAGCCACAAAATCACCGCCTTTCAACCTAATGGCCTTGACGCCGGCCGCTGTCCGGCCCGTTGGCCGCAATTGGCTTTCTTTGAATCTGATTGCCTGACCAAAAACGGTGGTTAAAATAATTTCGTCTTTCCCGGAAGAAAGCTTTGCCCACTTCAATTCGTCTCCCTTGGAAAGATTAATGGCAATGATGCCGCTTCGCCTGACATTGGAAAAATCTTCCAAAGATGTTTTTTTGATTATTCCGTTTTTCGTCGTCATTACCAAATAGTTATCGGTTATTGATTGTTTGTTCTCGATTGAAGCGTAAGAAACTATGGCGCTGATGTTTTCCCCAGCCGGAATTTCCAAAAAATTCTGAATCAATTTTCCTTTGGCCGTCCGGGAACCAACCGGGATTTCATAAACTTTGGTCTGAAACGCTTTCCCTTTGTCGGTGAAAAATAAAATATTGTCGTGGGTATCGGCGGAAATAAAATGGCTCAATAAATCTTCTTCCGCCACTTCTCCGCCAATCAACCCCTTGCCGCCGCGGCGCTGAGCCTTAAAAGTCGTCGGGGGAATTCTTTTAATATAGCCCGCGGCCGAGAGAGAAATAACCGCTTCTTCCTGCGGAATCAAATCTTCTTCTTTGAATTCTTTGAGTCCGGCAACGACAACTTTGGTCCGACGTTCATCGCCGTATTTTTTTTTCAGTTCCAAAAGTTCGTCTTTGATGACTTTTAATATCTTTTGCGGGCTTTTAAGAAGCGTCTCAAGGCCGGCAATGAGTTTTCTTTTTTCTTTAAGTTCGTCTTCGATTTTTTGCCGTTCCAAAGCCGCCAAAGTCCTTAATTTCATTTCTAAAATCGCGGCGGCCTGGATATCGGTGAGTTTGAAATTTTTCACCAATTTTTGGTGGGCTTCTTCGCTGTCTTTTGATTTTTTGATGGTTTCGATAATTTTGTCGATTACCGAAAGCGCTTTACTCAATCCTTCCAGAATATGAGCTCTTTCCTTGGCTTTTTTAAGGTCAAATTCCGCCCGCCTTTTCACCACTTCTCGGCGATGTTCGACATAAGCCAAAAGGATATCTTTAAGCGAAAAAAGCTGGGGCTGAATGCCCGCCGAAAGCGCTATCATGTTAAAATGAAAATCTTTTTGAAGGTCGGTATATTTATATAATTGATTGAGGATTTTTTGCGCCAAAGCGTCGTTTTTGAGTTCAATAACGATTCGCAGGCCTTCGCGGTCGCTCTCGTCGCGGATATCGCGGATTCCTTCAATTCTTTTCTCTTGCGCCAGTCCGGCGATTTTTATAATCAGCTCGGATTTGTTCACCTGGTAGGGGATTTCCGTTATGACAATATCAAGCTGATTTTTGGCTCGCTCGACAATTTCCGCCTTGGCCCGAACAGTAACGGGGCCGCGGCCGGAAGCATAAACTTCGCCAATCGATTTTTTATCGTAGATAATTCCTCCGGTGGGAAAATCCGGACCCTGGACAAATCGCAATAAATCTTCAACAGCCGCTTTGGGGTTTTCAATCAGATGGATGACGGCGTCAACGATTTCATTCAGATTATGAGGCGGAATATTGGTGGCCATTCCCACGGCAATTCCCGAAACGCCGTTTAACAAAAGATTAGGAAGTCTTCCCGGCAAAACTTTCGGCTCGTTGCGGCTAACGTCGTAATTGGGTTGCCAATCAACGGTTTCTTTCTCAATATCAAACAAGAGTTCTTCGCTAATTTTTGACAACCGCGCTTCGGTATATCTCATTGCCGCGGCCGCGTCGCCGTCAACGCTGCCAAAATTGCCCTGGCCGTCGATTAAAGGATAACGCAAGGAAAAATCCTGGGCCATTCTGACCAAGGCGTCGTAAATCGACATATCGCCGTGCGGATGATATCGGGCCATTGTCTGGCCGATAACATTGGCCGATTTTCTGAATTTGACATTTGCGGTCAAACCGTCATCCCACATTGCCCAGAGAATCCGCCTTTGAACCGGCTTCAATCCGTCCCGAACGTCGGGCAAGGCGCGGGAAACAATTACCGACATCGCATAATCAAGATACGACTCGCGAAGTTCATCGGTGATTTCCCGTTTTTCAATTTTTTCTGTTTTATCCATAAAAAATCGCTTAGAAAGTCTTATTCTATAGTAATTGTTCTTTCTCCCATTGCGCCGTAAAGCAAATTTCCGAATTTTTCTTTAACCTGAATCGCAATTGCCTTGAGGCCAGTCTTAAAAATACGCCAAAAACCGATTTCCGCCTTATCCGAATGATTGCCGACCGCTTCAATTGAATATCTCAAATAAATCAGCCAAAAACCGATGACAATAACCGCTGAAACAGCGCTCATTATAAACAGCCAGCGTTTTTTAACGCTCTCGTCGGCGGCCTGAATTTTTTTAAAAAAATTTTTCAAGGTTTTAGGGTAACAATCTTTGTTTTTTTAATTTCCGCCAAATCTTTCTTTTTAATCGTTAATTTCTCCTGCGGCTCGATTTTTTGATGATTAATTTCCTCCAAAAAAATTTTCAAATCATCAGCCGGCCTTTTCAAACCGGAAATTTTATAAAAAGAAGGAATTACGATTTTCGGCTCAATCTGTTTAATCAATTTAACGGCCGACTTTTGTTCCAAAAAAGGCTTGCCGCCGGCCGGAATGAATAAAATGTCTATTTCTTCAAAATGCTCGTCGATTTCCAATTCAGGTATTTGGCTTATATGCCCCAAAAAGGCCAAGCGCAAAGATTCAACTTCGAGCAAAAAAACCGTTTTGAAAAATTTTTCCGAAGATTCTTTCAATAAATTGAAGCCGGCGATATTTATTCCTTTGATATTATATTCGCCGGGGCCGATAATCTGGCCGACTGATTCGTCGTCCGGCTGGTTAATCGGCAAAGGCGTCAAGGTTTTGAGCAAAACATCAAACTTAAAACGCGGCGTTGCCAATCCGCTCGAAGCATGGGGCGGGTCGGTCAATACAGTCGTTTCGCCGCTCATCACCTTAAAACAACCTTCGCCGTAAAAAGAAATTGTCATGAATATTTTATAGTTTATATTGTATCAAAAAAGGTATTGATTTTCAACCGGCTTTGTTATAACATTCCTTACTGTTATGAATTCAAAAGCAATCAACCCCGCTCTTCTGCCTCAAATCATCAAAACCGAGCCGGACTTAATTTCCTTCCTTAAAGAAGGGGATTTGGTGGAAACCAGAATTTTAACTAAAGCGCCAAAGGCGGTTTATTTTGATTTGAATAAATTCGGCACCGGCATTGTTTACGGCAACGAACTCATGAATTCCAGGGATATTCTGAAAAACTTGGCCGAAGGCGAAACAATAAGCGCCAAAGTGATTTCCTCCGACAACGAAGAAGGATTTATCGAGCTTTCATTAGCCGGCGCCTACAAGCAAAAAGAATGGCAAGTTTTGAAAGAAACGATGGAAAATGACGAAATTCTAAGTGTTAAAATAAGCGGCGCCAATACCGGCGGCTTAACGACTGAGATCAGCGGCATCAAAGCTTTTTTGCCCGTTTCCCAACTAAGCAATAAAAATTATCCAAGAGTCGAATCAAACAATCGGCAAGACATCGTAAAAGAACTGGGAAAAATGGTCGGCCAGGAATTAAAGGTTAAAATCATCGACCTTAATTCCCGCACCAATAAATTGATTCTTTCCGAAAAAGAAGCGGCTGAAGAAGACACAAAAAAGCTTCTGGCCAATTACAAAGTTGGCGATATGGTTGACGCGATTGTTTCCGGGGTGACAAATTTCGGCGTTTTTGTCCGTTTCATCGACCAGCCGGCAATCGAAGGAATGATTCATATTTCGGAACTGGACTGGAGAATAATCGACCATCCCAAAGAAGTCGTAAAAATTGACGAAACCATCAAGGCAAAAATTGTTGAAATCAAAGACAGCCAGGTTTTTCTCTCTCTTAAATCTTTAAAATCCGATCCTTGGCAAGGTATCGAAGAAAAATTAAAAAAAGGGGAGGAGATAAGCGGCGTTGTTTATAAATGCAATCCTATAGGCGCTTTGATAAATTTGAACAACGGTCTTCAGGGATTGATTCATGTTTCCGAATTCGGCTCAACCGAAGAAATGAAAAAACAACTGGAAATCAACAAAGAATATCAGTTCGTCATTGACGCGGTCAAGCCGGAAGAAAAAAGAATTATCTTAAAAATCGCTAAAAAATAGTTATCCCCAATGGGTATTGATTTTTTTACAATAAAATGTTAAGCTTTTAAAAGTATTGAGGAGCGGGAAAAGTGTAATCTTTATATTTTTCCAGCTCTTTAATAGTTAGTTTTGTTTGTAGGAATAAAAAGAAGGGAGGAAAAAGAACCAAGAAGGAATGGGGGTGTGTTGGAATAAAAACCTGAAGCAAAGAAAGGAAGGAGGAGAAAAAGATATGGAAAACGCGGACAGACACGGACGGGGGAGGAAATGCATTATATGTCTCAAGCCCTTCAAAAAGGGGGAAGATTCCATTTCGGGAGCGCATTCGGACCGCTGCTACACGGAATTAGGGATAGTTTTGGAGATAAAAACGATCTCCAACCAGATTATTAACCTCCTCAGCGAGAAAGGCGTGATAATCAACGCCGCCATCAAAACAAACATCATGGAAGCGGTACGCTTCGATGGGGTAAAGAAAGCGGCAAAGGCCCTCATCTCATTCCTGAAAAAAAACTTCGGGAAAATAAAAGCGTTGCCGTTCGCCGAGTACGTTCGCTTCGTCGTCAAAGAAACGGAAGAGCTGGCGGACATCCTCGGCCTTCGTCGCTCGCCCTTCGCTGTCTTTATCGCCACTTCAAACAAAGAAATGCGCGCCAGTCCGTGAAGTCCGCGGGCGCGCTGATAAAAGAGGACGCCTCCCCTCTTTTATCTCTTCAAGAGCCGCAAGGTCTTTCTGACTTGCGGCTTTTTTATTTCAAAATTGACAGTAAATTTGTTATAATATAATCTCTGGAATGATGAATAATTTATCAAAAAATATTTTGTGGGCGGTGATGACTCTTCTAATAATCGCTTTTGTTTTTTCTTTGCTCTATTCGGGACAAAAAACGCCGGCGGTTCTAACTTTGGACCAATTGGCGACAAAAATCAATTCCGGTGAAGTTTCAAAAATTGTTGTCAGCGGCAATGATTTAAAGATTGAATTAAAAACCGCTGAAAAAGCGGTTTCTAAAAAAGAAGCTGAAACCAGTTTGACCGAAACTCTTAAAAATTACGGCGTTGAGCCGCTGGCGCTTCAAAAAGTCGGCTTTGAAATTCAGGAAGAATCGGGATTGCGATTTTGGCTTTCAATTCTAATCCCGTCGCTTCTGCCCCTGATTATTATCGGCGTTTTCTTCTGGCTGATGTTCCGCCAGGCAAAAACCGGAATGAGCCAGGCCTTCACTTTCGGCAAAGCCAATATCAAGCTTTTTTCTCAATTTAAAGACCGGATCACCTTCGAAGACGTGGCTGGACTCAAAGAAGCCAAACAAGAATTGATGGAAGTGGTTGATTTTCTGAAAAATCCCAAAAAATATCTGGAAATCGGCGCCAAAATTCCGCGAGGCGTTTTATTGTACGGCGCGCCGGGTACCGGGAAAACGCTTTTGGCGCGCGCCGTTGCCGGCGAAGCCAATGTTCCGTTTTTCCATATCTCCGGTTCGGAATTTGTGGAAATGTTTGTCGGTGTGGGAGCTTCGCGCGTCCGCGATCTTTTTGACACCGCCAAAAAAGCCGGCCGGTCAATAATCTTTATCGATGAAATTGACGCGGTGGGACGGGAACGCGGCGCCGGACTCGGCGGCGGGCATGACGAAAGGGAACAAACCTTAAATCAAATTTTGGTGGAGATGGACGGCTTTGAAAAAAACGACGCCCGGATAGTTATCGCGGCCACCAATCGTCCGGATGTTTTGGACCCGGCGTTGCTTCGGCCGGGCCGGTTTGACCGCCGGGTAATTCTTGATTTGCCGGATATCAACGACCGCGAAGAAATTTTAAAAATCCATTCTCTCGGTAAAATGCTGGTAAAAGATATCAGTTTGCGGAGAGTGGCGGAACGCACGCCGGGATTTTCCGGAGCTGATTTGGCGAATTTAATGAATGAAGCGGCTATTTCAGCGGCTCGTCAAAATAAACTCTCCATCAGCCAGCAGGATATTTTTGATTCCGTCGAGAAAGTTCTGCTCGGACCCGAACGCCGCTCCAGAATTCTATCCAAAAAAGAAAAAGAAATTACCGCTTATCACGAAGCCGGACACGCTTTGGTGGCGGCGGGCTTAAAAAATGCCGACCCGGTTCATAAAGTATCAATCGTCGCCCGAGGCCGAGCCGGCGGCTACACCATGAAGTTGCCGATTGAGGAAACTTATTTGCGCACCAAATCCCAGTTTATGGCGGATCTCGCCACTATGCTTGGCGGGTATGTTTCCGAAAAAATCGTTTTCAGCGATATTTCCACCGGCGCTTCTAATGATTTGCAATCCGCTTCTTCTTTAGCGAGAAAACTGGTGACTAAATTCGGGATGAGCGAAAAATTGGGACCGATAACTTTCGGCAAAACCGACGAATTGGTTTTTTTAGGCCGGGAAATCGCCATGGAAAAAAATTATTCCGAAAAAGTGGCGGCGGAAATAGATAAAGAAATAAAAGAAATCATTGAAAAGGCTCGTCAAGCGGCAAAAAGAATTATTGTTTCCAAGCGGAAATCCCTGGAAAAACTCGCTAAAACTTTGATGGAGAAAGAAACGCTTGAACGGGAAGAGTTTGAAAGCTTGATAAAAAGTTTTAAATTAAGAACAATAACTGTATAGATAAAACCGTTAAACGCGCCTGTAGCTCAGTTGGTCAGAGCGCCGAGCTTATACCTCGGTGGTCCTTGGTTCGAATCCAAGCAGGCGCACCGCATGAAATTCATCGCCGACCTTCACATCCACTCCAAATATTCCCGCGCCACTTCTCCAAACATGGTTTTGGAAGAACTGGACCGCTGGGCTGACGACAAAGGCATTTTGGTTATGGGAACCGGAGATTTCACCCATCCGAAATGGTTTAAGGAGATTAAAGAAAAATTAGAACCGGCCGAACCCGGGCTTTTTAAGTTGAAGCCACAATACAAGAAAAAAACCTTCAAAGAAACTCTGGCTGAAACGCGATTTTTGTTAAGCGTGGAAATTTCCGGTATTTACAAAAAAAATGGAAAAGTTCGCAGAATCCATAATTTAATTTTTAGCCCGAATATTAAAATAGCGGAAGAAATAAACAGTCAGTTGGGTAAAATCGGCAATTTAAAATCCGACGGCCGGCCGATTCTGGGACTTGATTCCGAAAGGTTGGCTGAAATCATTTTTAACATCAACTCCGAAGCGGCAATTATCCCGGCTCACGCCTGGACGCCGTGGTTCAGTATTTTCGGCTCAATGTCCGGTTTTGATTCCATTGAAGAATGTTTTGGCAAATACGCTGATAAAATTTTTGCCATTGAAACCGGCTTGAGCAGCGACCCGGCAATGAACTGGCAGCTTTCAAAACTGGACAATATTGCTCTGATTTCCAATTCCGATTCTCACAGCTTGGAAAAAATCGGCCGCGAAGCCAACATATTCGACACAAAATTGTCTTATAAGGGAATAATAGATGCGATAAAAAGCGGCGCGCCAAAATTTGTCGCCACCATCGAATTTTTCCCGGAAGAAGGCAAATATCATTATGACGGCCACAGAAACTGCGATGTCATTTTCCATCCCGACGAAACAGCCAAACACAACGGCATTTGTCCGGTCTGTAAAAAACCGCTGGTCATCGGCGTAATGAATCGCGTCGCCAAACTAGCGGACAAAAAAAACCTAAAAATAGAAATTGAAAATAATATCCGTAAATATGATGATTTTACGCCTTACTATAACTTGGTGGCGTTGAGAACCATTATCGCCGAAGCTTTTGCTGTTGGTCCGACTTCCAAAAAAGTAAAAGCCGAATACGAAAAATTGGTAAAAATATTCGGCAATGAACTTAAAATCCTTATGGAAACTGATTATGACGATTTAAAATCCGCCGCCGGCGTCAAAATCGCCGAAGGAGTAAAAAGAGTCAAGGAGGGCAAATTAAAAATCCGTCCCGGCTATGACGGCGAATACGGAGAAGTCAAAATTTTTTAAATTTCAATCACCACCGGCAAAATCATCGGACGGCGATTTGTTTTATTGTACAAAAACTGCCCGATTTGGTCTCTTATCATCGCCTTAATATAATCAGCGTCAATCTGCTGGGAAGGAACGCGAGTTACCATTGATTTGATTCTTTTTCTGATTTCTTCAACAAGCTCCTTATTCTCTTTCAAATAAATAAATCCGCGGGAAATAATATCGGGATTTTTCAAAAACCTGCTGGTATGGCGGTCTAATGTCGTGATTATCACAACCATTCCCTCCTGCGCCAACACTCGGCGATCCCTTAAAACAACCTCTCCCACATCGCCCACTCCCAACCCGTCAACCATAACGTAATATGACGGCACCATTTCTTCGGAAATCCGCGCCGCATCTTTTGATAATAATAATACTTGACCGTTGTCAACAATCGGCGTTTCTTCCGGCCTTAATTTCAGCGCCTCTTGTGCCAATTGAGCATTGCGCCAACGCATAAAATAATATCCGTGAACCGGAGTATAAAATTTCGGCTTCACCATTTTCATCACAATTTTAAGATCTTCCTGAGGCGCGTGCCCGCTGGAATGGATATCAACCATCCTTGAGTGATAAATTATTCCGCCTTGCCTGGCGATGTCATCTAAAAGAATTTGGACGCTTCTTTCGTTCCCGGGAATAACCGACGAAGATAAAAGCACGATGTCTCCTTTCTTAATCTGCACTTGCTTGTGGTCGCCGTTAATAATGCGCATTAAACTAGCATTGGATTCTCCCTGAGCGCCGGTGCATAAAAGCACAATTTTATCATCTTTATATTTATTAATTTCGTTGAGCGGAATAATGGTTTCTTTTTTAATTTTCATAAAACCGAGATTCTGGGCGATTTGAATGTTATTTTTCATTGAAAATCCGCTGACGAAAATCTTCCTGTTATATTTTTCGGCGATTTTAATTATTTCCGAAAGCCTGTCTAAAAGCGAAGCGAATGTGGCAACAATAATTCTTCCGTCGGCTTTTTTGAATATCTTTTCTATTTCCGCTTCCACAATGCGTTCAGAAAGAGAATGTCCCTCTTTGTCGGCTCCGGTTGACTCAAGCAAAAGAGTGTGGATTTTTTGCTTTCCGATTTTTTCCCAAGTATCCAGATTTTGAGGGTTTCCTTCAACATCATAATCAACCCTAAAATCTCCGGGATGGACCATTTTCCCGACGGGCGTGTCTAAAATTACGCCGATGCTGTCGGGGATTGTATGAGCGGTGCTAAAAAATTCTACCCTGAAATTCTCCGATATTTGCTTGATTTCGCCGTCTTTCACTATTTCAAATTCAAGTTTTGGCGCGTTTGGAAAATCTTCCTGGCGGCGATTTATCATTGCCCTATTAAGCGCTGTCGTATATATCAGAGGATTGCCGATTTTATTCATTATATAAGGAATAGCGCCGATGTGGTCCAAATGGCCGTGCGTGACAATCAGCCCTTTGATATTTTTTTTCTTGGCCTCCAGATAAGAAATATTGGGAATGATAAAATCTATCCCGGGAGTCGTTTCTTCAGGAAATTGAAGGCCGGCGTCAATAACGACAATTTCATTTCCGTATTCGAAAAACATCATATTGCGCCCGACTTCTTCAAGCCCGCCTAAAGCGACAAATCTAACAACCCCTTCCTTTGGATGAGTTTTTATAAATTCTTTTTTAATTGTTCGTTTAATGGGCATTTTTTTATTTTTTGTGGGCGCGGAGGGATTTGAACCCTCAAGGACAAAGTCCATACGCTCCTGAAGCGTACGCGTATGCCAATTCCGCCACGCGCCCGCAAAATCTGCTTTATTTAAACACTCTTGCTGTCTTAATATACCATTGAGCGATATTTTTAAAACGCTCCTCGGGAGAAGAAATCGACGATTCTTCCACTCCCGAAAGCGTCTTCTTGCTGACATAAAGATAATCCGGCGAATAAAGGAAAACTGCCGGATGGTCCTGCTCAATCAACGATTGAAGACTCATGAATTCGGACTGCCTTTTTGTTTCGTCAAAATCCTTCCTGATCGATTCAATCAGACTGTCCGCAATTTTATTCTCGTAAAGCGCCAAATTCAGGCCGGGATAAAATCTTTCCGAAGAATGCCAGAAAGAAAAAAGGTCTGGGCTTTTGCCCAAAATATTGCCGAAAAGAATCATCTGATAATTTCTATTTTTAATGATATTGTTGTTAATCTCGGCCAAAGAAAGAACTGAAATGTTCAGTTTAACTCCGATCTTCAGCCATTGGTCGCGAATAAGTTCCGCGGTTTTGATTAAGAAAGGCATTTCCGGAACCGTCAAATTAAATTCCAGTTTAACCGTATTTTTTTCTATCTCTTTTGTCCGGACGTTCTCCTTATTATTCCATTTCCAGCCGGTATTTTCAAGAATGGCGTTGGCTTTATCAAAAGAAGAAGATTCTGAACCAAGTCCGGAAGGCCCGCCAATCAACGGTCCGGAAACCGGCGTTGCTTGCCGTTTTAAGACTTTGTCGATAATTTCATTTTTGTCAACGGCCGTATTCAGCGCCAATCTCACATTTTTATCCTTTAGGGCTGGCTGGGCGTTGATATTGAAAAAGACGGCATAATATTTCAGCGTCTTAAAAAAAGAAATTTTATGGGTAAAAGCGATTTTAGACAAATCATCGGGGTTTGTCAAACCAAAACCGTCGATGGCGCCGAGATTAAAAGCGTTGACCATTTCTTCTTCGTTGGTAAAAAAAACAAATTCGATTTCTCCCAAGTAAGGCGCTGGCCCGAAATAATTTTTACTTTGCTCTAAAACATAAGAGGTAATATAACCGTCAGAGCGTTTGCTCAAATTTTTGAACCGAAAAGGACCGCTGCCGACCGGCTCAAAATTATAATTGGAGAGTCGCAAATTGGCGGCCGGAATATCGGCAAAAATGTGTTTGGGAATTGGTTTAAGACCCAAAACGGTGTCGTTGAAAAAAGAGTAAGAGGCGGGAAGATTAAATTCCACTTCCCGTTCGCTGACCCTTGAAATTTTAACGCCTTGCCAATTGGAAAAAAGAGGAGAGCGGACATCCGAATTCTGAATGGTTTCCACCGTAAAAATAACATCGTCGGAAGTTATCGGCCGGCTGTCCTGCCAGAAAATTCCGTCTTTCAAGCGATAACGCCAGCTTTTGCCGTCTTCGCTGATTTTATAAGTGTCAATCATTCCGGAAAAATCGCCGAAAAGCAATTCAACCAAATCCTTATCTGCGCTTGAAACCGTCAAAACCGGATTGATAAAACTCGGCTGGCCAAGAACACCTTCCCTGTGTTCGCCGCCGGAAACCGCCACAATTTTTGTGTTTTCCTTGATATAATTCGCCGCCAGCAAGGAAAAAGAAAGCAAAAATACGAACAGCGCTCCGCTGAAAATAAAAATTTCCTTGCGCGAAAAAAACTTGAATAATTGTTTAATAAACATTAAATCTGTCCGGGCCTGCTTGGTCGGATTGCCGGATTTACAAAAACTATCTAAGCAGGCTGAATAAAGATAATCCCATTAAGATGACGACCAAAACAATGGTTGCGCCGAAAATTATCCGTTCCAACCCGCGGCGAGTCTGGTAAAACCCCCCTTCGGACCCGCCAAAAACTCCGGAAAGTCCGGAAGAGCGTTCTTGCAATAAAATTAAAACAATCAAAACAACGGAAACAATAATTTGAATGACGGAGATAAGCATTATTTATGGAATCTTTTCGCCAAAAAATCGGAAATGAGGTGAACCGCGCTAATAATCAACGTGGCGTATAATAAAGACAATATGCCGTTAATTTTAACGCTTTCGGAATAAAAGTCAAGAAAATAAAGAATGGCGGCGTTGATGAAAATCAGTCCCGCCCCCAGAGTAACAATAATAAAAGGGCTGAAGATGAGTTTTAAAACCGGCTTGATGAAGATATTAATGGCGGTAAAAATCACCACCGTTGTCAAAAATTGAACCGATAAAAAACCGGCGGTAATTTCAAAACCTTTAATAAAATAAGCAGCCAGCCAAAGAGACAAAAAATTGGAAAGAAAAAGAAAAATTAGCTTAAAAATCAATCTCATAATTATCCACAGCTTCTGTTTGGAATATCCGGGATTATCCATTATACTATAAAATAGTAATCCAAAGGTCGATAAATATTTTATCACAAAGAAATGATAATTCAAAATTTAGCGGATGCCACAATTAGTTCACTTCTGAACACTTGGGGCGGTGTCATCGGTTTTATTCCGTCGTTGATCGGCGCGTTGATTATTTTAATCATCGGCTTGATTGTCGCGGCCGGTTTGAAATCGCTGGTAGAAAGAATTCTTAGCGCCGTCAAATTGGACAACTTGCTTCGCCGATTGGAGGTGGAAAGTTATTTCCAGCGCGCGGGAATGTCGTTGAATTCAGGCAAATTTTTCGGCTCATTAGTTTACTGGTTTTTCGTGATTGTTTTTGTTCTAGCGGCAGCCGATACGGTTGGCCTAAGAGGGCTTTCTCAGTTTCTGGGAGAAGTCGTCGCTTACATTCCAAACATTATCGTTGCCGCATTGATAATGCTGGTAACGGCATTGGTGGCTAGCGCTCTAAGAACCGCGGTCAGCTCATCGGTGATGAGCGCCAAGCTTCACGCTTCCAAATTTTTGGGAACATTGGTTTGGTGGGCGGTGGTGGTTTTCGGCTTTATCAGCGCTTTGATACAGCTGGGAATCGCGCCCATGCTTCTCAACACCCTGATTACCGGCTTGGTTGCGATGTTGGCCTTAGCCGGCGGCATTGCTTTCGGTTTAGGAGGCAAAGATTACGCGGCTTATCTTTTAAACAAATTAAAAGAGCGCGTTGAATAAAAAATTCATAGATTATTCAAAAACCCCCGCATTGCGGGGGTTTTTGTTTTCTTATTTACTATCCTATTTTACGATCGTTAAATAGGATAGTAAACTTATTTCCCTCTGCCTTCGTATTTTTCAAAAATCGTCCAAAAACTGAGGTTTTTTTCTCCCTGATTATAAACCTTGTGGAAATCGCCGGCAGGCACAAGCACCATATCCCCGGTTTTGACTTGAATTTTGCGGCTGGCCGCCTCCATCAATCCTTCGCCGTCAATAAAAACGTAAACCTCATCGGCATCGACATGGGAATGACCGGTGGTGGCTTTTTGCGGCTCAAGCTCGGTCAAAGAAACCGTTAAATGATTCAGGTCAGATAAATCGTAAACTTTATAAATCTCGTTGTCTCTTATAAGCTTGGCCGATTGTTTATACTCCTTAATATCCATATATCCATAGAATAATAAATTATGGCGATAATTTCAATTGTAAAAAATAAAAAAAGCCCCGAGCAATAAACTGCAAGGGGCTCGATGATTAACAAGCGCTGTCGCTAACTCGCTATGCGCTTGTAGAGGAAAAACGGCATAAGCCGGAGAATTAACTCTCGGCTCCACCATTTTACCCAGGAACGGGTGCGCGGTTGCGTCGAGTCCGAACAGAACCACCCGTCGTTGGGGAACGGAAGCGCACAGACCCGAAGCGCAATCCGCGCTCCAGCTTCTTTAATTGCTTCCCGCATATCTCTCTTGCACCGCCAAAGATGCGGTTCAGCGGCAACGACCCAGAGCTCTCCGAATCCTTTCTTTATTGCCCACTGGACAGCTCCTCGCGCAACACGGAGAGTCGGCGGCGGATTGCCGGGTTCCTCCTTGATATATTCCACCGAAATAGCATCCCCAACACAAACATCGCTTTGAGTGTACACCGTAGCGTCAAGGTTATACGCTTTTGTCGAGCAAATTGTAGTGATGAGCCGATTAGAACGGATGGTTTTTGGGACTCCAAATCCAAATGCAACAATGCCTGTGTTTTTCAATCTTCACCTCCTATATTTGAAGTTGTAAAAAGAGCTGATTTCTAACTAAATTAAATATAACATAGATTATTTTATTTGTAAAGAGTGAGAAAAAATTTACTGATTTGCTTTGTCCGCCGATGGCCTAAATCTTCTAAAAAGAAAATTTGGTGCAGTATTCTTGAATTAGTCCGAACACATTTCGCCGCCTGCGGCGGCAAAGATTCGCCTGCCTGAATTGGTGCGGCTCGCCCCGCCGAGCGGGGCTCGCCGCGTTCTTTGACAATTTCAAGTTTTTCTTTGGCGACAAATTCATTCTCGGAAAAGAAAAAAGCGGCTTTGTCATTCATGACAGGGTGCCGCTAAACCCTCTGTTTAAGTTCTTTTCGAACATACAGTGTTGGTCGCCAAGGGTGGCACATAAAAATAGAGCCGAAGCTGACGGCTTTCGCGCCGAGACTTCTGACTTTTTCGAGATCGTCGAAATCCCACACGCTTGGTCCGATTACAGGAATTGTTGTCAGCTCGGTAAGTTTCTTGACCAAACCCCATGTGAATGGCTGAGCAATTTTTCCAGATACACCACCACCCCCAAGGATTTCAAGAGGGCTTCGGCGATTTGGGAAAGCTACTGCCCAGGGAATGCTGTTGATTGAAATGGCTTCGACAAGATTCTCAGCCCCTTTCACGATTTGCGAAATATCGTGAGTGACAGACACTTTAAGAATCAACGGCAGACGAGAATTGGTCTTGACCGCTTCGCAACTTGCAATGACTCTCGCTGTGTCTTGCAAGACGTAAGTTTCAGCGTTCGGACATGAAGCGTTGATTTCCAACCCAGCTAAGTCAAAGCCGTTCAGCATCCCTGCCATTTCCGCTAATTCTTCCGGTTCTCCGAAAATCGAAACAATCAGAGGAATTTTTGTTGAATTGAGTGATGGGCCGATTTTCTTACACCACCAATCAATCCCTGGGTTTGACAGCCCGACTGCGTTGACAACCCCGCCACGGACTAATCGCAGGCAACGAAATGGATTATACCATCGCAGATTTCCTTCCGTTGGCCGAAGTGTCAATGTTTTGGTTACCGAAGTAAAGAGTGTTGGGTCAAGAAGCCCGATCCAACGCCAAGGTTGTTCCCATAGCCAACCCTTTCCGTCGAAACTCAATGCACCACTTGCGGTCATGTATTCAAAGGTATGACCATTGGAAAACCTTATCATGGTTATTCACCTCCTTTTTGTGTTGTAAGGTACAAAATAAGTTAGATTTTCCCAACCTATTGCCAAACAGATATTACACCTCAAAAAATAAAAAATCAAACAAAAAACAGAAATTCCCCAGAATTTCTGTAACAAATAATATGAAAAAATTTTCTTTTACCCAAAATTCAAAATATGGTTTCCTCCAGAGGTGGGCAGGCGAGCCGATGTTTTTCTCTGGGTTCTTTTGCGGTTTTGAGCGGAGCCGCACCGCTGACAATTTCAAGTTTTTCTTTGGCGGCATTTAATTATGAATTCTCAAAACAAGAATAACGCTATGACTACAAATCAACAACTACTTGCTTACATCGTAAGCAACGCGGACATTAGACCCCTCGGGTTTTATTTTTCTGATTGTTATTCCGCGAATATCTGCAAGATTGTTTACATGTGTCCCGCCACAAGGAACGCCGAAGTCTCCATACATCACAACGCGAGCAGGTTTTCCCTCTAGCAGATATTCAGGGACATGATGGCAAACTTCGTGCATCTTTTCCTTCGGCATAAAAATAAGTTTGGTTGGGCGATTTTCACCAATAAATTTATTGCACAAATTTTCAATGTCGGTTTTCAATTTTTCCTTATCCAGTTCGCCAAGACTTCCGGCGTATTCAACATAAGGACCTTCTGGAAAATGATAGCCCTTGCCGGGCACCCAATTAAGTTTCAAGGCAGTAACCGCCATGTCAACAACATGACCGGCAGAGTTAATACGACTGTTGAGTGCGCGGCGTGTTTCATCAACTACACACTTGACGGTTTCTCCGGTTTGAAAAGTTACGGAATCAAATTTTCCGATGTGCTTCACTACTCCCTCAACAAAGCGCACTTCTTCAACGGAAAATTTTCCAGAAGGTCTTTCGATTACGCCCTTGTCGTATGGCTGACCGCCACCTTGCGGATAGAAAACAGTTTGATCCAAAAGAACAATATCCTTACCGTTTTCTTGCGTTACCTCCAAAACCTTTGCTTCAGTAGCAAGGAGATTGAAATCTTCCAAATAAAGCAGTTTCGTTGGTTGCATAGGATTAAAAAATTTTCTTCCCCCAAAATTAAAATATGGTTCGAGCCGATGTTTTTCTCCGGGTTCTTTTGCGGTTTTGAGCGGCGCGGCTTCGCCGCCTTTCCGATCAAACTTGCAATTTCCTACATGGTGCCCCCGCGAGGAATCGAACCTCGATTTTAGCCTTCGGAGGGCTATGTTCTATCCATTGAACTACGGAGACAGCTATTTTATAAAATTTTTATCAATTTTACGATAAAATTTAATTCTTTCGTTTGTATTATTTTTTAAAGTATATTCTCGAAATCTTGCTTCTGAACGAAAATTAAAATATTCTTCTCCCAATAAAACGAGTGGCCGTCGGTCTCTCGTCGCCACAACAAATCCTTTATTATGACGCTCTAATCTTTGTTTTAAATTATCAGTATGCCCGACATAATACTTGCCGTCAATTAGAGACTTTAATAAATAAACATAATACATGACTCCTTCGGTCTCCGACTCTTCGAGTCGTTAGACTCGGAGAGAGGGAGGCATTGTATCCATTCAACTACGAGGACAAAAACATTAATTTAATATAAACCACATCGCTCGGCGCGGGCGAGTAAGAAATTTTTTCCTCCACTTTTTTAAAAGCGTCTTTGATTTTTTTCGCCAATTGTTTAGCCAATTGATTTTCCGTTGAAGTAACAATCAAGTTTCTTTTGTCTTTCTTAATTTCAATCAGGCGGTGCTGGGAATCGCGAGCGTAAGCTCGACGGCCAAAAGCCTCTATTAAATGGACGAGTTCTTTTAAAAACTTGTCGGGGATGTTTAAAATGACGATTTCTCCTTCAAACTGCTTGTTTTTTATCATCTTGCAGGCCGGACAAAGCAAAAATTTTATCGCCAGATTCTCGGCAAGGTTCTTATAATGGCGAAGATTGTGGTGCCAAGATTTTTTATAGTAAACCGCGTTGCAGTTTTTACAGAAAACCAGTCCAGTTTTCCCGCGGACAAATTCATGCTCCTCGGTACGCGGCGCGTAAAATTCAATGGCTTCGGTTTTAACGATATTTTTTTTCATCAGTAAACTAAGTTATATATTAACCCCGAAATAAAAACAAGAATCAAAAAATAAACGATAACCGGGTTGATTTTGCGTAAAAATCCAACCGCCGGCGCGGCTTTGAAACTTTTTTGCCACATCAAAATCACTAAAATTCCTTCCAAGCCGACAAAAACGCCGCCGGTCAGCGCCACCATCTCCAAAAAATTCTGAAAACCCAAAAAATAAAGAATTAAAGGAGAAAACGCCGCGACTAAGCCGGATAAAATATGCGGAAAATTCAAATCGTGTTCCAAACTTTTTTTGATGTCGCGGCCGATAACGATGTAGGTACTCCACAAAGAAATTATCCCCAAAACGCCCAAAACTCCGATAATTAAAAGAGGAGTTTGGCCCAACAAACCGGAAATGGAATCTTCGGAAACTATTTTTGACAAGCCTAAAATTCCAAAAATAAACAATGTGAAAACCGCGGCCGGCGCGACGCTCCCGACAATAATCGATTTTTTTGCCAAAAGAGGCGAGAGACTGTTGTTTCGGAAATAGCCGAGCAACGCCGGAATAGCCACCCTGCCGGCCAAAGAAAATAGAATGACTCCGTACGGCAGAAAAGCGTTATTAAAATTAAAAAGCGGCGCAGTAAATATTTTTCCCAAATTTTCCGCGCCAAAAAGAAAAACTATCAAAACGATTAAGGCCGTGCCGAGAAAAATCAGAAGCTCGGAAATCGCCAATTTATTAATTCCCAAAAAAATCGCGGCTGAGCCGAAAAACCAAAAAATCAACAGTTTGTGAATATCGCTTGCTCCCGGCAAAATCAAATTAATAAAACTGATGGAGAGAATCAAATAAACGGTGAGAGAAAAAATCGCTCCCAAAATCGTCATCAGCATTCCGGACCAAAAACCAATATCGCCGAAATAGATTCTCGCGTAGCCGGCAAAACGATGATTTTCCGAAGTTCGTAAAATAATATCCGCGTACATTAAATGAATCAGAATGGAAACCAAGCCGAAAAAAAATAAATAAAATAAACCCAAGCCAATGCCGGATTTTTGAAAAACATAAGGCAGGGCAAACATTCCGGCGCCGATAATCGTTTCAGCCAGTAAGCCGGCCGGCAGAATAAAATTCTTATACATATATAATTAAACGGCGTAAATTTTGTCTCCCTCTCTCACCTTTTCGCCGACCTTAATCCCAACCTCCTGTCCTTTTTTGGCGCTTTCAATGTCTTTGTGGTCGTACTGTATCGATTCAATGGTTTGGGTGAAATCCGTGTGAGCGCCCTTTAAATGGACGGTTTCTCCGATTTTTACCGCCTGATTGAATTTCGCGATTGCCACGCCCAGATGGCCGTAATAATGAGTGATTTCACCGATTGGTTTTTCCATAAAGCGTTCGCTAATTAGCGATTACTTCGCGACCTTTAGTTTTCAGTGATTGTGGTTGTTTTCTTTTTCTTTTTTAATTATATCCGCCAGTTTATCCAAAAGCGTTTTGGGGTCAGCAGCAAAAACAATTTTTCCCTCCATTTCTTTGGCCCGGTGGGATTTTTCAATCAAAGTTTTGAAAAGTTCGTCTGTTTCCCATTCCCCCTGCAAAATGCCAATGGGCTTTTTGTCTTCAAAAGTAATGGTGAATTCATTTAACGTGCCCATCCGGCCGCAGCCGAAAATCACGGCGTCGGCCGATCTCACCAAAAGCAAATTTCTGCCCGAATAATTAAAGCCGGTATAAATGATTAAATCATGATAATCGGTGGGCAGCTGAAAATCTTTAATGTGTTCTTTTTCGGTGGCAGCCGGAGACAAACCAACCACGATGCCTCCCTCAGCTTTGGCGCCTTTGGCGGCCCAGTAAGGGAAGCCGGTAGTGGCGCCGGTTACCAAAACTGCGTCATGCCGGACAATTTCTTTTCCCAATTCTTCGGCAATATTAAAAGCCGTTTGTCCGCAATGGCCGGTTTCCGCCGCGCCGGAAACGCAGATTTTATATTTATAAGTTGTATGACAAATATTATTATCCATCCAAAAAATTATAACACAACCGCGTCTCCCATTGAAGGCACAATCGCCTCAACCGCCAAGTCGTCCATAATTTTGCCAGCCAAAGGCAAAGACTGGTCTTCTTCTCCCTGGACCACAAAAACTTTTTTTAATGATTTTTCGGCCGACCTCAGCCACTTCAACAGTTTTAAACTGTCGGCGTGAGCCGAATAACCTCCGATATTTTCTTTCCGGCAATTAACCGAAACTTCTTCGCCAAAAATTTTCACTTTTTTCTCTCCGTCCAAAATCCGCCGGCCCAAAGAATCTTTTGACTGATAACCGATGAATAAAATGGCGCTTTTGTGGTCGGGCAAATAACGAAATTCATGATGAAGAATTCTGCCGCCCTGAGACATTCCGCTGCCGGCGATAATGATTTTCGGCGGCGGCACGCCGTTGATTTCTTTTGACTGTTCGGTGGTTAAAGAGAATTTTAATCCCGGAAAGTCAAAAATGGCGTCTCCTTTGCGCATCAAAGCCAGGGATTCCTTGTCGAAATAATCCGAATCTTGGGAATATTTCTTATAAATCGCGGTAAGTTTAATGGCCAGCGGACTGTCGATAAAAATCGGAACTCGCGGAATACGGCCGTTTTCCACAAGTTCATTAAGTTCATAAAGCAAGTCCTGCGTCCGTTCCATGGCAAAAGCCGGAATCATCAACGTTCCGCCGGCCTCTATCGTATCTTCGATCACGTCTTCTAAAATGTCTTTTCTTCTTTCCAAATCTTCGTGGACTCTATTGCCGTAAGTTGATTCAATAACCGCGTAATCGACAGCCGGAAGATTTTCTGTGTCTCTGACAATCGGAGTGGCAACATTGCCCAAGTCGCCGGAAAAAGCGATTTTTTTGCCGTCAACGGCAACAACGATGAAGCTTGAGCCAAGAATATGGCCGGCGTCAAAAAATTCTATCTCAATCCCGCCCTGGGCAGAGCCAATTCGAAATTTTTGGCGATACCTGATTGTTTTCCAAAGCTCCATTGTTTTATTGATGTCTTCAAGAGAGTAAAGCGCTGGCATCTTTTTTTCTTCGGCTTCCTTATTCAAAAGATGCTCGGAATCAATCAAAAGATGTTCGGCAAAATTTTTGGTCGGCGCCGTAGAAAAAATTTCTCCTCTGAAGCCGTCTTTATAAAGTTTCGGCAAACGACCGGTGTGGTCTATATGAGCGTGAGTAATCAAAACCGCGTCAATGATTTTCGGATCATAGGGAAACGGCTCGAAATTGTGACGCTCGCAAAAACTCGAACCCTGAAAAAGCCCGCAATCGATCAAAATTTTCGCGTTTTCGCTTTCCAATAAATAATTGGCGCCGGTTACCGTCCGGGCCGCGCCGTAAAAAGTCAGTTTCATAAATAAATTATTCTTTCATTTTCCCTTTTCCCGTGTTCAAATTTTATCTTAATTATATTTTTGGGTAAATACCTTTTAACTACTTCCGGCCATTCAATCAAAACAATGTTCTGCGGATTGTTTAAAATTTCTTTTAATCCCAATTCCAGCAGTTCTTTGGGTTTGTGAAGGCGATAATAATCAATATGATAAATATTTTTAAATCTTAAATTTTTGATCTTAAATCTTTTTGCCAGTACAAAAGTCGGACTGGTTATTTTTTTTCTGATTCCCGCGCCCCTCATAAATCCTTGGACAAAAGTTGTTTTGCCCGTTCCCAAATGGCCGCTTAAAGCCAAAACCAGAGCAGCTTTGCCGGAAAATTTCGTTTTAAGGATTTCTCGGGCCAGTAAGGCGGCGAATTTTTTAGTCTTAATGAAACCGTTGGATTCTATCGAGCTATATTTAACCATTTATAAGTCTCTTCTGTTGCCATCCTGCCGATCGGCGTTCTCTGAAGAAAACCGATTTTTATCAAATAGGGCTCGTAAACTTCTTCAATAACTCCTTTTTCTTCGCCCAAGGCCGCGGTCAAGGCGTTGACTCCCACCGGTCCACCCCCAAATTTCTCAATTATCATTTTCAAAAGATGGCGGTCGTAGGATTCCAGTCCCATTTCGTCAATTTCCAAAATTTTAAAAGTTTCCGAGACAATCTCTTTGTCAATAATTTTTAAATTTCTCATCTCGGCAAAATCTCTTGAACGCTTAAGCAAACGGTTAGCCAAGCGGGGAGTGAAGCGCGACGCCCTAGCAATGGCTGAAACCGCTTCCGAAGCGATTTCAAAACCAAGGATTTTGGCCGAGCGCTCGACAATCGCTTCGATGTCTTGTTTTTCATAATAATCAAATCTGAAAATCGCGCCAAAACGCGAACGCAAAGGAGGAGAAATTAAATTAACCCGGGTGGTGGCGCAAATCAGAGTAAAATAAGGCAAGTCCAGGGAAATCGCCCTTGCCGAAGGGCCCTTGCCGAGAGTCAAATGAATTTTCCTCTCGTCAATGGCTGAATAAAATAATTCTTCAACGGGCCTCGGTACCCGATGAGCTTCATCAATAAACAAAATGTCTTTTTCTTCCAAGTTGGATAAAATGGCCGCCAAATCGCCGATTCGGCTTAAACTCGGCCCCGAGACAACCCGCAAATTACTTTTGCTCTCTGCGGCGATTAAATGAGCCAGAGTGGTTTTCCCCAGTCCCGGCTGGCCGTAGAATAACAAATGATCGAATGGTTCGTTTCTTTTATTAGCGGCCTCCAAAATTATTTTCAGGCCTTTTTTAATTCTTTTCTGGCCGATATAATCATTCCAAGAAAAAGGCCTCAATACAGCATCGAGAGATTGGTCATCTTTCGGTTTTTGATTCCTTGTTTTCTTAATATTGACTTTTTTCATAAAGTATGCTATGTTGTTGATAACCGTCTGACCCTGTGGGCAAATTAGGAATTGTTTTTAGTTTTCGGACGATTCGGCTCCGGCTGGGTCTATCCTCGGAACAATTCTTGACCTTGCGGGATTTATCTCCCGCGAGACTTTAACCAATGTGCCCACAGAGTCAGGCGGTTTTTTATTGCCACGCTATCGATCCGGTCGCCGATTCCACTTCCTCAAAAGAAGTGAAGCCGGAAATTATTTTCAAAATACCATCCTGCTGCATAGTTACCATTTCCTGATTCAGGGCGAATCTTTCAATCGCTGATTCCGGAGCTCCGGCCAAAATCAAATCCTCCAACTCTTTACGAGAGGAAAGGTCGCGATGAGCCGGATTAATAAGCAATTTTTCATACTCCGGGTCGTTTAATAATAATTCATAAATTCCGATTCGGCCAAGATAACCGGAGTTATTACATTTTAAGCATCCTTTCGGCTGATAAATTTTAATTTCTTTGAAATTGTCCCGGCTGACTCTTCTCGGCAATTTATCAAAGAATTTCTCGATTTTGTTTTTAAGTTCGGGGTTGGTCTCTTGGGGACTTTTACAAAACCGGCACAAGCGGCGAACCAGTCTTTGGGCGATTATCAAATTCAGCGCCGGCCCGATGCTGGACGGCTTAACGCCCAAATCAAGCAGCCGAGGAACGACGCCCGAAGCCGAATTGGCGTGAACCGTTGAAAAAACCAAATGTCCGGTCAGGGCGGCTTGAATACCGATTTCCGCTGTTTCTTTGTCGCGCATTTCGCCGACTAAAATAACGTCTGGGTCCTGACGCATTAAAGAACGTAAACCGTTGGCAAAAGTGTACCCCGCCCCTTCGTCAACCTGGGTCTGTTCAATCCCTTCCAAATGATACTCAATCGGATCTTCAATGGCGATGATTTTTATGGTCGGGCTTTTTTTATATTTAAGGAAAGCGTAAAGGGTGGTGGTTTTGCCGGCGCCGGTCGGTCCGGCGTTTAAAATCATGCCGTTGGGCCTTTTCAATTCGGTTTTAATAATTTCTAAATCGTCTTCCCTGATCCCCAAATCCGACAGGGTTAAGTTGACGACTTCCGGGTCAAGCAAACGCATTACCGCCACTTCCCCGAATTCCGAAGGCGCGATCGCCACCCTGACTTCGATTTTTTTATCAGGGAAAGAAATGCTGAATCGGCCGTCTTGCGGTTTGTTGCGAATATTAATTTTCAGATCGGAAAGCAATTTGACGCGCGAAAGCAATCGGGAATAAAAATCGCGCCCAAAATTTTCAAACGCGTCGTGCAAAATGCCGTCAATTCTAATTCTTAATTTCACCCTATCTTCAAGCGGCTCAAAATGAACATCCGATGCCCGCAAGACAAGCGCGCCGAACAAAACAATTTCAAAAATTTTGCCCAACTCATCATTAAGAAAATCAATTGAGCCAAGTGCTTCGGTAAAATTTTTAACCGAAACCAATTTCTCTTTAAGTTTTAAGAATTTGTCCGTCTGAATTTCAATTTTGCCGGTGATTTGCTTTTGACGCTCGGAAATAAAGCGGTAAAAATCAAAAGCGCGGGAAAGGCCGCTTAAAGAAGCGGTAAAAAGCCGAATTTCAAACCCCTGGGACTTCAGTTTTTTAGTCAATTCTTTGACTAAAAACGAGTCGGGGTCCGCGGCCGCTATAAATAATTTTTTTTCTTTAATATCAACGGCAACAATTTGCGTCTTTTTGGCGATTTCCTTAGAAATCAATCCCAGCGCTTCAGTATTAATGGGTAAGGCCGACAAATCAATATAGGGATGGCCACTTTTTTGAGCTCTTCTTTGAGCGTCTCGCTCTTCGGCTTGGCGCCGCAAATTAGTCAATTTTTGCTGAAGATTAGAACCTGGCAACATTGATAATATTATATAACAGAAATAGTTTTCCACAACTAATTCACAGATTCTTGGTTTCGCGTCATTTGACTAAATCTATAATCAAAATAAAATAGGGATAATCGTTTGCAAAATAAAAATTTAAAACAACCATGAACTCCGAACAACTCTGGGAAACAACTTTATCGGAACTTGAACTCCAAATCTCGCGAGCCAACTTTCTGACTTGGCTTAAAAACAGCCGCTTGCTCGAAAAAAAAGACGGTGGAGAAGTTTTGATCGGCCTGGCGAATAATTTTGCCAAAGAATGGGTGGAAAATAAATATCACAAGATGATTTTTGAGATACTTAAAAACCATGACGACTCCGTTAAAAAAATTGAATATACGGTTGTCGGCTCAAAAATATCTTTTTCGGAAAAAAATTTTTCAGAGAACAAAGAACGTCAACCAACTCTTCCGGAATTCAAAGTTGATCCCGAGACGGGACTGCACCCCCGATACGTTTTAAATTCGTTCGTTGTCGGCTCTTCCAACGAGCTAGCTTACGCGGCCAGTCTCGCGGTTGTTAAAAATGTAGGATCAAAATATAATCCGCTTTTTATTTATGGCGGCACCGGCCTCGGCAAAACCCACCTGATTCAGGCCATCGGCAATGAAATTAAAAAAATTTATAAAAATAAAGTTAAGGTTAAATATGTGCATTGCGAAAAATTCGTCAATGAAGTGGTTAGCGGCATTCGCAATAAAAGAATGGAGGATATTAAAGATAGATATCGCAGTATTGATGTTTTAATTATTGACGACATTCAATTCATCGGCGGCAAAGAAAGAAGTGAGGAAGAATTTTTCCACACCTTCAACGTTTTGCATGAAAATAACAAACAAATCATTATTTCCTCCGACCGGCCGCCGGCCTCTTTGCCGACGCTTCACGAACGGCTGCGTTCGCGTTTTGAGGGCGGAATGGCCGCGGACATCACTTACCCGGACTTTGAAACGCGAATGGCTATTATTAAAACCAAGTTGGCGGAAATAAAAGGCGATTTGCCGGATAATATCTGCCAAATTATCGCTTCCCGGGTGCAAAGAAACATTAGAGAAATTGAGGGAATTTTGAATAAAATCTTGTTTTATGGAGAAACAAAACGCATCGGGTTGGATTCTAAAACAGTTGAAGAAATAATCGACAACACCATCAAGCGGGTGGATAAAAAGGTGACTCCCAATCAAATAATTGGGGCGGTGGCTAATTTTTTTGAAGTTTTGCCCGAAGATATCTCTAACCACTCTCGCCGGAAAAAAGTGATTGAACCGAGGCAAATTTCTATTTTCCTGCTTCGGGAAATATTGGGGATGTCTTATCCGGATATTGGGGAAAAAATAGGGAAAAGAGACCACACCACCGCCATTCACTCTTATGAGAAAATTTTAAGGGAAACCAACAAAAATCAACCGTTAAACCAAAAAATCGCGCTAATAAAAGAATTAATTTACGAAAATCAATAAACTTATTAACCCCCGCTTATTCACAAGCAGTCTGGGTTTAAAAATTAAAAACAGTTAATTTAGTAATGGACATTTTAAGTTTATCCACAAATTAACATCCCCCAACTAAAACTACTAATTATTTATTTATATAGTTATTATATAATTGTTATTATGAAATTTATTGTTCTTAATAAAAATCTTAAAGATGGGTTGCGGGCAATAGAGCGGATTGCCGAAGAAAATTCTAATCTGCCGATTTTAAAGAATTTTTTAATTGAATCGTTTGAAAATAAAATTAAACTGGCGGCGACCAATCTTGAACTGGGAATAATTAGTTTTATTTCTGGGAAAATTATTGAAAACGGCGGATTAACAATACCGCTGAATTTATTTAATTCAATAATTAATAATCTTCAAGTTGAAAGAATTAATTTGGAGTTAACTAAAAATAATAAATTATCAATAAAAACCGACAACTATCAGGCGGAAATTCAAGGAATTAAAAAAGAAGAATTCCCAATTATTCCAAAAATAAAAAACGACGAATTTTATTTAAAAATTCAAAATTCGGAACTAAAAAACATTTTATCGTTAATTGTCGGCGCCGCGGCCCAAGAAAACAGGCCAGAACTCAACGGTATTTTATTGGACTACCAAACAACTTTATTAAAATTAGCCGCCACCGACACCTTCCGGCTTTCGGAAAAAACTATTTTCAACACCCAGTTTGAATCAAATATAGATAAAAATTTTAAAATAATCATCCCCCTAAAAACAATCCAAGAAGTTATTCGGGGATTACAATTTAATGAAGAAGGAAAAACCGCTATTTTTTTTGACGCCAATCAAATTCTTTTCAAAACCGAAAACACGGAAATAATTTCTCGGCTGATTAACGGCGAGTATCCTGATTATCAGCAGATTATTCCCAAAAATTTTGAAACGGAAATATCCCTAAACAAAGATGAATTAATCGGCGCCCTTAAACTAGCCGGTGTTTTTACAGACCAACTCAACGAAATAAAATTTATTATCAAAGAAGGCGCTAAAAACATAGAAGTATTTTCTTTTAATCAATCTCTGGGAGAAAACCGGTATTTGATTCCGGCAAAAATAAAAGGAGCGGCGGCGGAAGTTGCGTTTAATTGGCGATTTTTATTGGATGGAATAAAAAACCTGGCTTCGGAAAATGTTTTTATCGGGCTGAACGGTTCGGCTAAGCCGGCGCTTATTAATTCGCTAAAAGACTCTTCTTGGTTTTACGTTTTAATGCCGATTAAGGGCTAATCGGATTTTGCCGGGTCCATATTTGAACTGGCGCTTCCCAATTTTTGAATTGGGCGTCGTTTTCGGGATTTTGGGGAGACTGGCCCAAAGGATCGTTTTTGTCCGCGTAATAAAGAATGTTGTGAATCCCCCCGTCAAGGTTTACATAATTGCCGCTTAACATCGGTTTTTCGATTATGTCTTGAGTCGGCGGTTTGTTAAAGGTCTCGGGGGCGTAATTTTTCAAAATTTTATTCATAAAAGTGTTCCAGATCGGCAAAGCGGCTAAAATACTGCCGGCGTTTTTTTGCATTGGTTCTTGGTGGTTGTTGCCGGCCCAGACGCCGACGGCTAAAAACGGAGTGTAGCCGATGGTCCAGGCGTCGCGATAATCGTTGGTGGTGCCGGTTTTAAGAGCCACTTGATAATCGTCAAAGACCGTCAGATTAAAACTGTTTTGGTAAAGCGGCCGTCGGGCGTTTTCGTCGGACAGAACATCGTTAAGCAGCTGGACATAATGAGGTTCGACGGCTTGAGTGGCTTGATCAGCCGTTGATTCAATCACATTTCCGGAAGAGTCTTCTATCTTGAGAATTATTTTTTGATTATGTTTAACTCCTTCGGCGGCAAAAGCCGCGTAAGCATTAACCATATCGATTAATTTTACTTCTCCGCCGCCTAAAACCAAGGAAAGCCCGTAACGGGACGGGTCAATAAGGGTGGTGATTCCCAAATCTTTGGCGGTTGAAATAGTATTTTCCAGCCCGGCCAAATAAAGGATTTTAACCGCCGGAATGTTAATCGACTGCGCCAAGGCGTTTCTAAGGGTTATCGGCCCCTTGAATTTTTGGTCAAAATTTTCAGGATGATAGCAGTCTTTTGAGTCGTTTAAAAAATTAACAATTTCCGGACAATCGGGATTATTCGGGACAAATTCCGTCGCTAAGTCAAAAACAATAGTTTCCGGCGAATAGCCTTTTTTAAAGACCGTTAAATAAGCAAAGGGCTTGAAAGCCGAGCCGGGCTGGCGCAGTCCTTGGGCCGCTACATTAAAATTGCCTTCGTTTTTTGAGTCGAAATAATCTTTTGAGCCGATTAAGGCCAGAATTTCGCCGGTTTTCGGATTTTGAGCGACTAAGGCCGCGTTTTTTCCCTGATACAATTTTTCATTGCGTTCCGCGCCTTCTTTGACAACATTCTCGGCGATTTGCTGCATATTCCAATCAAGGGCGGTGGTAATTTTTAAGCCGTTATTTTTTAGAAAATCTTCGCCATATTTGTCTATCAAATAATCGCGGACCATCATTACGAAGTGAGGAGCCTTGATGGTTCCCAAATTTTGTTCGGCGAACTTGAGGGTAAAATTTTTAGCCCGTTCCAATTCTTCTTTGTCGATAAAACCAAGATTGAACATTTGTTCCAAAACATAATTTTTCCGCTGTTCTAATTCCTGGACATGGGCTCCCCAGGGCGAATAATAAGTCGGCGCTTTGGGAAGGCTGGCCAAAAGCGCGGCTTCAGCCAAAGACAAATCTTTGGCCGATTTATTAAAATAAACCTGAGAAGCCGCCTCGATGCCGTAAGCGTTCGAGCCGTAAGGGATTTGGTTAAGGTAAAGTTCCAGAATTTCATCTTTGGAATATCTTTTTTCTATCCAAGAAGACAAAATCAACTCTTTGATTTTTCTTTCAAAAGTGCGCGCCGGACCAAGAAAAGCGTTTTTAGCCAATTGTTGGGTGATGGTTGAACCCCCCTGGACTACTCGGCCTTTCATTATGTTGACTAAAAAAGCGCGAGTTATCGCCCGCCAGTCAAAAGCCGAATGGCCGTAGAAATTCTGGTCTTCTATGGCAATCGTCGATTTTTTTGCGTAATCGGGAATCTGGTCAAAAGGAATAATTGTTCTTTTTTCTTGGCCGTAGATTTCATAAAGTAAAACTTGGCCCGTGCGGTCGTAAATTTTGCTTGATTGGGCGATTTGGTGGCTTGAAATAAATTGTTTTGGATCGGGCAGTTCTCTGGCAATTTGCGACAATTTTGCCAATAAAAAAAGCGTTGCTAAAAAAAATATTAAAAGCAAAATGCCAAATATTTTTAACCACCGTCGTTTATTTTGAACCATAGCCGTTAAGATAAAAAATTATAACGCAAAATTTGCGATAATAAAAATAGCCCCCGCTTAGCGGAGGCTATTTTTATTATTTCTCCAACTCTTCTTCGTCAAGAGACAACTCGTCCGTTTCTTTTTCCTCTTCTTCCGGCGAATTGCAATCGGGACAGGAACCGCTTTTCATGTCCGCTCCGCATTCTTCGCAAACTTCTTTCTTTCCTCCCGCATCTGAATCTTCGTCATTAAGCTTGACGGTTTTTAATTCGGAAACAGTCATTTTCTTAAATTAAATTAACGACCTTTGTACGTAAATGATTCGCGGCGCAAATGGCGGTGGCCAAAGCGTCCGTGACATCATCGGGTTTGTCAATTTTATCGATTTTCAAAATTTTGGAAACCATTTTACCGACGGATTTTTTGTCGGCCAGGCCGTAGCCCGTTGCCGCCACCTTTATTTCCGACGGCGAAAATTCCAATACGGGTATTTTGCTTTGGAGAGAAATCAATGTCAAGACCCCCCGGGTTTGGGCCACCTCCAAGGCGGTTTTCATATTTTTCATAAAAAAAAGCTTTTCTATGGAGATTAAGTCGGGCCTTCGGATTTTAAGCAGCCGGGAAAAAGATTCGGCGGCTTCAATCAGCCGTTGTCCTTTGTCTTGGCTTTTTATTTTCAAAAGACCGCATTTAATCAGCTTTAAGTTGCCTTTGTTTTTTTCTATTAAACCGAAACCGATGCGGGTTGAGCCGGGGTCAATGCCAAGAATCAGCATTTTTATAGCTTATAAAAAAACCCCGCGATTCGCAACAGCGCGAATAGCGGGGCAAAGAGAAAGCGGTTTTATGGATTTTAGTAGCCACTCTCGTAAATGTGGAAAATTTGGGCTTCGCCTTCGGGATGGACATAGACGGTGAATTCTTGATTTACCGTCCAGATGCCGTGAACAGCAGTCGGCTTTTCTATAGCCACCCTTACCAGGTGCTCGCCGACGCCCAAATGAAGGTCAGATGTCGCGCCGTACGGTTCAAGGATAATTGGCTGCTTGCCTTTATCAATCCAGATTCTTACCTTTCGGTAAGAATCGTTTTTGAAGATTACCAGCGACGGGTCGTCAAACGACGAATCGTAAACGGTCTGGTAATCTGCTAAAGGCGGCGGGCCCGGCAACGGCATTGTTCCTGGCGACAGGGCCGGCGGTTTTGCCCGGTAATCGTATTTGTACACGATTACCTGCGGCGCTTGCCCGCCGTAATTTCCCCATTCGTCGAAACCGAGAACCGGAATTTTCCAAACAGTGATTCCGGCGCCGGTTTCCGCGTGGACTGGTTCTTTGGCGGTTTGCCGTAAACCGGCGCAACCGGACATCATCAGGAGCGTCATCAGCAACAATAAACCCGTTAGGAACAACATTAACTTTGCAGGGGCATCGAATTCGATCTTCATTCTTTTCACCTCCTTCTCAGCCATTCTACCGCGTCTTCCATTATGCCCGTGCCACGGATGTCAATCAGCGGCGACTGGTAATGGTTTTGAGGAATATCTCCGGTGTAAATGCGGAGAATCCAGCCCCAGTGGCGTTTAGTGTATTCGTAGTCGTAGTAATCGGTCGGATTCCTGTTGACGGAAATCCAATTTGACGGTCTTGGGAGTTCTGCCAAATTTCTTACTTGAGGGTAGAATTGAGAGGGGTAGTAAAAAGGGAGAATTTCTATTCGATATTCTCCGTACTCCAGTTTGTGTTTATATCCCCTCACTTTGGTTCTTCCGTTGTAAACCAAAGAAGGATTTGCGCCCTTTTCGTTCCAACTCTCAATCAATCGGTCGGCTTGGTCGTAAAAATCGATTTTCGCCGCCGCGCTGCCCTCGATGATGATTATTCCCAGTCGAGGGTCGGCGTTAAATGCCGGCATCATTTCGCCTTCGTCGCGCGGCTGAGTAGCGGCGCAGCTACTCATAAACAACAGGAGACCCCCCAAAATCAGAACCTCTAAAAGTATCCTTTTCATTTTTATCGCCTCCTTTTTAGATTTATCGGTAATTTATGTCAAAGAATCTAATTAAATTATATTAAATTCTCACAATTTTGTCAATCCCGGGGTTGTTTTTCTCGGCGATTTTGCTATGATGCTGGCTATGTCAATAACTTATCAGCCGAAAAAGCGAAAAAGGAGAAGAACACACGGATTTCTGAAACGGAGCCGGACAACGGCCGGCCGAAAGGTTTTGGCAAAAAGAAGAAGAAAGGGGAGGAAAAGAATTACGGTTTAATTTGTGTTAGCCAAAAAATTTCGTTTGCCAATTCAGAATTGGTTTAAAGAAAAGAAGGGGGCGATTGTTCGCAAAAGCGATTTTTTTGCCGTAAAGACAAGGGAAAGCAATTTGCCTTTCAGCCGCTACGGCGTTGTTGTCAGCCGGAAAGTTTCCGGATTTGCGGTTCGGCGCAACAAAATCAAAAGAATAATTTTTAATTTTATCCGGCTGGAAAAACTTCAAGAGACTTCAGGCAGAGACGTTTTAATAATTGTTTCGCCTTTGGCCTCTAAATTAACAAAACAAAAAATCGAAACCGAACTGAAATCGTTGCTAACCGCTAATCGCTAAAATATATGGCCGTTTTTTTCAAAACAATTTTATATCAGCCGATTTTCAACGCCCTGGTGTTTTTATATAATTATTTGCCCGGCCAGGATTTAGGCCTGGCCATTATTGCTTTAACGTTTTTGATACGGTTGGTTTTGCTTCCTTTGTTTTATAAAAGCGCCAAAGACCAGACAATAATGCAGAAACTGGCGCCGAAAATAAAAGCCATCCAGGAAAGCCATAAAGACGATAAACAAAAACAAACTTTGGCTTTGCTCGAGCTTTATCGTGAGCACAAAGTCAATCCGTTTTCTCAATTTCTGCTGCTTTTTATTCAATTGCCGATTTTAATCGCCTTATACCGCGTTTTTTGGCAGGGGATAACCGAGCAAACATTGGCTAACCTGTATTCTTTTGTTTCCAAGCCGGAAATTTTGAGCCATCAGTTTTTGAGGTTGATTGATTTAGGCAGCCGCAGTTGGATAATCGTCGGTTTGGCGGTTGTCGCCCAATATTTTCAGGGCCGACTTTCTTTGGCAAAAACCGATAAATTAGCCAAAGATTTAACGGCTATGGAAAGAATGAGCCGGCAGATGGTTTTTGTCGGTCCGCTTATGACAATTTTATTTTTGAGTTATTTGCCGGCCGCGGTCGGCTTATACTGGTTGACAACCTCGGTTTTTTCAATTATTCAACAGATTATCATTAATAAAAAATTGACAGTCAGCGATGACGCTTTGATTGCCATAGATAAAAAATTGCACCACCAACAATAAATTTATGGATAAAATTCAAGAAATTTTAAAAGAAATGATTGAATCGATGGGATTTGAGGATTTTTCCATTAATTATGACGCCGAAAAAAGGCGGTTGGCGGCGTTTGTCAACGACGACATTGTCTCGGAAACAATCTTGCCGACCCTTGTCAACAACCTGGATTATTTAATGAAGCTCGTTGTTCAAAAAAATAATTTGGAGCCGGTTTTTATCGACATCAATAATTATCGCAAAAAGCGGGAGGGTTTGATTTTGGAAATCGCCAAAGCCACGGCTCGGAAAGCAACGGCCGAAAAACGAGAAATAGAGCTTCCGGCAATGAACGCTTACGAACGCCGCTTGGCGCATATGGAGCTGTCTTCCCATCCCGACGTTAAGACCGAAAGCATCGGCGAAGGCAAAGAAAGGCGCATAATCATCAAGCCGATACTTTAAAGCCGCTTTATCATGCTTTGAAAGCCCAGCGTTTCGAAATAAGCGGTTAATTTTTCTTTGGGCAGGCCTTGGTATTTTAAATCCTCCAAATTGATTTCAAGCGGAGCGTCGCGCCGGATTTCTCCTAAATGTTTTGAGAGCAGGGCTTGTTCTTTTAATTCGGAAATTTTTTGATAAGATTTTTCTTTTTGCCCTTGTTCCAAAAAATTTTCCAGCGAACCGTATTTTTGAATGAGCGGCGTCGCGGTTTTCGGGCCGATGCCCGGCACTCCCAAAATGTTGTCCGAGGCGTCGCCGACCAAACCCTTGTAATCGGGGATTTGTTTCGGCGCCAAACCGTAGCGTTCTTTAACGCCCTCTTCGTTGTAAATTGCGGTTTCACTGACGCCTTTTTTGATGGTTTCCACCACCACTTTGTCGTTTTCCACCAATTGGAGAGCGTCCAAGTCGCCGGTTAAAATAATAATTTTAATTTCCGGCAGATTTTTGAATTTTTCCGCCGCGGCGCCGATTAAATCATCGGCTTCAAAACCGGGAGTTTCAAATGTTTTGATATTAAAGTTTTCCAGCAATTTGCGGGCTTCGATAATTTGGGAAACCAATTCATCCGGCGCTTTGGGCCGGTGAATTTTATATTCCTTAAAAATTTCTTTTCTGAAGGTTGGTTCCGGCCGGTCGAAAAAGCCGGTGACATAATCCGGCACGCGGCTGTTAATTCCTTCAGCGCCCGTTTTTTTATCTGGATGCAGAATTCTAATCAGAATGCTGGCCAAGCCGTAAAGCGCGCCGCTGGGCCGACCGTCTTTGGTGGTAAAAGGCGGCAAAGCGTGAAAGCATCGGTGGACTAAGGCATTGGCGTCGATGAGTAAAAGAGTTTTCATTGATATTATTATACCATGTCTTACAATTAGCACGTGTGGATGATTTACGCTTTTCTTTCGGCTTTAAGCGCCGCGCTAGTGGCGATTTTTGCCAAACTGGGTCTTGATCGAGTTGAGCCGATTTTGGCGACCACTGTCCGTTCGCTTATCATGAGCGGATTTTTAGTTATCGTCAGTTTGCTTTTAAAAAAATTCCAAGGATTCTCCTTAAATTCATTCAGTTCTCGCGACTGGCTTTTGATTTTTTTAGCCGGAATCTCAGGCGCCCTTTCCTGGCTTTTTTATTTTTTTGCCTTAAAATTAGGCTTGGCTTCAAAGGTGGCGGCTGTTGACCGCTTAAGCATAATTTTCGTGATTGGCTTAGCCGCCTTGTTTTTAGGAGAAGCAATTGGCTGGAAAATAGCCGTTGGAGCGTTTTTGATGGCTCTGGGCGCGGTTTTAATCACTTTATAAATTTATTATTATTAAAATAATGGACCAAAACGATAAAAACAACAATTATCTTTTGCCGATTAGCATCATTGTCGCGGCGCTTTTGATCGCCGGCGCTTGGATTTATACGGCCGGCCTGAAAAATGTCGGCAACGGGAAAACACCCGAGAAGCCGGCTGAAACTTCTCTTAATATCGAAAATGTCGCAGCTGTTAATTCAAACGACCATATTCGCGGCAATCTTGAGGCTGAAGTGAAAATCGTGGAATTTTCCGATTTGGAATGCCCGTTTTGCAAATCTTTCCATTCAACGATGAAACAAGTAATGGAAGGATACGGCGATAAAGTGGCTTGGATATATCGCCATTATCCAATAGACCAACTTCATCCGAAAGCCAGAACTTCGGCTGTCGCTTCCGAGTGCGCGGCGGAATTGGGCGGCAACGAAAAATTCTGGGCTTATGTTGACCGTTATTTTGAGATTACGCCTTCCAATAATCAAATTGACCTCGCTGAACTTCCGCAAATCGCCCAGGACATTGGTTTAAACCGCGTTCAATTTGAGAATTGTCTTAACAGTGGCCGACATCAACAGTTAATTGAAGAGCAGATTCAAGACGCTCTTAATTCCGGCGCCCGCGGCACGCCTTACAGCATTGTTATTTCCAAAGACGGTAAAAAATATCCGATTTCCGGCGCTTATTCTTTTAATGACGTGAATCTTATTATCAACGAGGCGCTGAAATGAAACTCGGTGGCCTTGAAAAAACCGACCGCAAACTTCACCGCTTTGTTGCGGCGGAAATTAAAAGGCAAAACGAAACAATTGATTTAATCGCTTCGGAAAATTTTGTCAGCCCGGAGATTCTGGAAGTCTTGGGCTCGCCTTTAACGAATAAATATTCCGAGGGCTATCCCGGGAAAAGATATTATCCGGGGAATTTTTATTGCGATGAAATTGAAAAATTAGCTCAAGAGCGGGCGTTGAAGGTTTTTGGATTATCTCCCAAGAAATGGGGCGTCAATGTCCAGCCATATTCCGGTTCGCCGGCAAATTTGGCGATTTATCTGGCTTTAATGAATCCCGGCGATATTTTAATGGGGATGAAGTTGGCCAGCGGCGGCCATTTAACCCACGGTCACAAAGCCAGTTTTTCCGGAAAATTATTTAAAGCGGTTCAGTATAGCGTTGATGAAAAGACCGGATTGATAAATTATAAGGAAGTTAAAAAGCTGGCAAAAAAACATAGGCCAAAAATAATTGTTTCCGGTTATTCCGCTTATCCGCGAAAAATTGATTTTAAGCGGTTTGGCGCGATTGCCAAAAAAGTCGGCGCTTGCCATTTGGCGGATATTTCCCATGTCGCCGGATTAGTTGTTGCCGGACTTCATCCGTCTCCTTTCCTTTATGCCGATATTGTCATGACTACCACTCATAAAACTTTGCGGGGTCCGAGAGCGGCGGTTATTTTTTCAAAGTCAAATGTTAAATGTCAGATGTCGAATGTTTCAATCAGCGAAGCGATTGACAAAGCGGTTTTTCCGGGCATGCAGGGCGGACCGCATAATAATGTCATTGCCGCGATTGCTTTGGCTTTCAATGAAGCGTTAAAGCCGGCTTTCAAAAAATATCAAAAACAAATTATAAAAAACGCCAAGGAGTTGGCGAGCGTTTTAAAAAATTACGGCTTTGATTTGGTAACTGGCGGTACGGACAATCATTTAGTTTTAATTAATCTTAAAAATATCGGGCTGAACGGCTTGGATGCGGAAAAGATATTGGAATCAGCCGGCATTATCGTCAACCGCAATTCAATTAGCGGCGATGTTTTGCCTTTCAAGCCGTCGGGAATTCGTTTGGGAACAGCGGCAATCGCCAGCCGCGGATTTAAAGAGAAAGAAATAAGGCAAATCGCCCGATGGATTTACCGGCTGTTGATTGAAAAAGAGAAACCAGTCATAATAAGAAAAGAAGTCATTAAGTTGACAAAATATAAAAAGTATGCTATATATTGAATAATTGTTTCAGCTCTTTAACTTTGTAATAAGCGCGACGACGCGACAAGGAGGACGCGTGAAAGTAATCAGCATAATCTTCTTTTTCTTGTTTCTGGTCTTTTGGGCGTTTACAAAGATAATTTTTCCGATGAACTGGGAAATAGACGAAATGACCCGTTGTGGGAGAAAGATCTTGGAAAAATCAAAAAAGCAAAAAGGAGGATAAATGATAAGACGGGAAAGGAGAGTGTTTAACAAGAAGAGGATATTCCGGTCTTTTGTCGTTTTTGCTGCTGTCTTTGTGGTGGTGATGGTGATGGCATTTGCTATCGCCGTTCTTGCAAAGAACAGCTGGGGGAAGGAAGAAAGGAATGAGTGTCTGAAGTGGCAGAAAGAAGCAAGGGAAATACAGGGGTACTTTCTTGCCAATTGGCAGGCGGAGCAGTGCGCTCGCTGGGGCGTAAAAATAAACGCGCCGATAAAAGCTGATTTCTAAAGAAGGGGGTGATTAAAGTGAGCACTCAGATAGAGAAAGAGGTGGAGATAAAAACGAACGAAGGGTTCAATCTGGTTTTTCACAAAAAGACAGGCAACGAGATTGGTCTTCATCCCTTTTCCCGCCCCAAAGACAAACCCGATGCGATTCTCTCCGCCATGGTTGTTGAAGGGGCTCGTCGGAAGGCCGAAAAACTGTTTTTGTATTCAAGGGGGTGATTTGGAATAACGACAACGATAGAGTGGACTCCCCAGGGATTTGTTTGTTCGCATTGCGGTACGTCAAATCTCGATAAGCACGACAAATGCGGCAACTGCGATGAAAATCCGTATGAACCACTGTCAAAAGACGCTTTGTTGACGCGAGAAGAGTTATCGACTTTTCGGGCCGTAATTAGGAAAGATAAAGTTATTGTGAGGCTTTCTGATTAAATCAGAAAGCCTCTTTTTATTCTCCTTTAATTCATTATTTGCTGATTTAATATTTCTTCGACTATTTTCCCTTCATCCCAAGGAATTTTTTTGCCGCTTTCCACACACATCGAAGACTCGCTTCCTTTGCCGGTTAAAATCACAATATCATCTTTTTTTGCCAAAGAAAGCGCTTTTTCAATCGCTTCTCTGCGGTCAACAATTTCGTATAAATTAGAAATTGAAAATTGAAAATCGGAAATTCCAGACTTTATATCCGATAAAATCTGGTTTGGGTTTTCATCGTACGGGTCTTCGTTGGTTAAGATAATTTCGTCGCAATATTGAGCGGCGATTTTGCCCATTGCCGGCCTTTTCCACTTGTCTCGGCCACCGCCAGCCGCCCCAAACACGCAAATTAATCTGCGTTGATTGCCTTGTAAAGTTTTATAAACATTAAGTAAAGAATCCGGCGTATGCGCGTAATCAATGATTATTTGAAAATTTTGCCCTTCTTCAATAAACTCCATTCTTCCGGGAATACTTTTAATTTCAGAAAGTGTCTTTTTTGAGACCTCGTTTTCAACTCCGTATATTTCCGCTGTTTTTATGGCCGCCGCGGCATTGCTTAAATTAAAATTTCCCGCAATCTGAAGTTTCAATCCTTTAACATCTTCCAAAGAATAAGCGATTTTATTTTTTGCCGAAATATTCCAAAACTCTTCAAAATATTTATCATCTTTATTGATAATATGGCCATTTTTTACGTTTTTGAAAAATTTTAATTTTGCTTGCTTGTAATTTTCAAAAGAGCCGTGCGATTCAATGTGTTCCGGCGCCAAATTGGTGAAAACCGCGCTGTCAAAATTTATAAATTTATGGCGCGATTGAACGACGCCCTGAGAAGTAACTTCTATAATCGCAAATCGACAGCCGGCTTTTTGAGCTTTGGCTAAAAATTTTTGGATATGAAACCTCCCGGGCATCGTCATTTTCAATTTATTTATCCAGACCTCATCCGCTATTTTAAATTGAATTGATGAAAGAGCGGCAATTTTATATCCCGCGGCTTCAAAAATTTTGCTTAAAAAATAAACAGTTGTTGATTTTCCTTTGGTGCCCGTGACGCCGATAACAATCATTTTTCCGGAAGGAAAACCGTAAATAAAAGCGCCCAAAAAAACCAGAAGAAAATGATAAGGCGGCTGAAGGCGGCGGTATAAAAACTTCGGAATAATATATTTTTCTATAAATCTTAAAATTTTTTCCATAAATCATCGCGCCGCCAAACCGCCGGGCAAATAATCCAGGGGGTCAATGGTTACGCCGATTGGCACAAGGCCGCAGTTGCAGTTTGGCAGATTTTGAAGTCGAATGCTCGGCTCCCAATAAAGTCCGAGATGGAGATGTCCTCGGCCAATGGCGTAGCCGGTGTTGCCCGAATAGCCTATTAATTGTCCTTTTTTGACCAAATCGCCTTTTTTCAAAAGAGAATTATAAGAAAGATGGGCGTAAAGAGTGGCTAAGTTATTGTTATGTTTTATAAGAACGTATTTTCCATACTGATAGCGGCCGTTGTTGCCGATTGCCGTTATTTCGCCGTCGTCAGCGGAGAAAATCGCCGTGCCGATGGGCGTTCCGAAATCCATTCCATTGTGGGGTTTGCCTCGATAAAGCCGGGAAATTTCGCCGAATTTCTGAGTAATGCGCGGGTTAAGAACGGGCCAAGCCAAAATGCCCGGACGCTTAAGCGGCAGAAGCGCGGGGTCGAAAGAGCGCCGCAATTCATCTTCCGTAAACTCAATTTCATCGCTGATGGCGCTTTGTTTTTTCTCCAAGTCGCTTAATGTTTGCTGATAAACTTTTTCCTGATTTTTAGTGGTTGTTAAAAGTGATTGTTTGTCTTTTTTAATATCTTCGGTGATTATTTTTTTGTTTTTAAGATTAAAATTTTCTTCTTCCTTGTCCAGTTTTTTATTCGAGAGTTCGTTAATTTTTTCACCTAACCGGGTTTTCAACGTTCGCATTTCGGCGATTTTATTCGATAAGTTTCCGCTTAAATCGGTTAATCCTTGGACTTCAAAAACGCTCTCGGCCAGACTTTTATTTTTGAGAAAAATAACAAGCGGCGTTTCGCTGCTTTTTTGCTGAAGTTCTTTTAGAAGCTCGCTGACGCCTCTTTTTTGAATGTCGATTTTTTCTCCGATTTCGACAATATCATTTTGAGCGGAATCAATTTCCAACCCTGTTTTTTCAATCAAAATTTCGCTGGCGCGGACGCTTAGATTGATTTGGTTGATTTGGGTGTTGATTTTATCAACCTCTTTTTTCAGAGTCGCGCCTTTTTCTTTGGTTTCTTCGAGACTTTTTTGAGCTTCCTGGATTTGAGCGTTGATTTTCTGAAGTTCTTGAGTTTTTTGACCGATGGATTCCTTTAATTCTTGCGGAGTGGCGGCAGAAACCGCTAAAACAGAAAACAGAAAACAGAAAACAGAAAACAGAAATATTTTATAAAATATCTTCATTAATTATCAAGATAAATTTTTTAATGCCATCCTTAAGCGTTCGTCTATTTTACTGATTTTTGAAGGGATATCTTTCAGCGCGTCTTTAATTTCGCTTTGCTTATAACCGAGATTTTTAAGGGTTTTTTCTATATCGGCGTCAATATCCATCAAATCAATGATATTTTCATCGACTTGATTTTTGATTTTATCGCGCAATTCCAGAATAATCCGATGGGCGGTTTTTTTGCCGACGCCGGAAATTTTTGTCAAAATGTCGATGCGGTTTTTGTCGATAGCCGCCAGTAAACCGTCAATTCGGCCGGCGCTCAAAATTTTCAGGGCGATTTTCGGTCCGACACTGGGAATAGAATTCAATAATTCAAAAATTTCTAATTCTTTTTCGCTCAGGAAGCCGTATAATTCAAGGCCGTCTTGGCGGAGATGCGGATAGCAGAACAGCTTGATTTTCGAGCCGATTTTCGGCAGGCGATGGAAGGTTTTCGACGAAACAAAAATTTTAAAACCAAGGCCGCCAGCCTCCACGACAAGAAACGGGGGTTTTTTGAAGATGAATTTGCCGAAAATAGAATAAAGCATGATATAAAGTTTATCCTAAAAACCATTGACACTCAACCTTCTTTCGTTTAGTTTAATCCTATGCCTATCGTCAAATCAGCCAAAAAAGCCCTGCGCCAGAATATCCGGCGCCGCAAACAAAACGTTAAAAGAAAAAACGAATTAAAGTCGGTTATTAAAAATTACAAGAAATTGGTCGTTGATGGGAAAAAAGAAGAAGCAAAAACTTATTTATCGCAAGTTTATAAGAAGCTGGATAAATCGGCAAAAGCGGATTTAATCAAAAAAAACAAAGCCGCGAGATTGAAATCTCGACTAAGCAGATTGATAAAATAAAAAATCCCGCTTAGGCGGGATTTTTTATTTGCTTAAAGCTTTTATTGAAAGTCCAATCTTGCCGTTTTCAACTTTAATGACTTTTACTTTGACAATATCGCCGATTTTAATCACGTCCTCCACTTTTTTAACAAAACCCTCTTTAAGTTCGGAAACATGAACCATTCCGTCTTTTCCGCCCCCCAAATCCACAATGGCGCCGAATTCCAAAATTTTTATCACCGATCCTTCCAAGATTTCTCCTATTTGGAATTGGCGGGTCAGGGATTTGATGTAGCGAATGGCCGAGATAACCTTTTCTTCAGCCATGCCGGCCACGAAAACCCGGCCGCTTTCTTCGATGTCAATGGTTTCCACACCTGTGTCTTTGATGATGGCATTGATGACTTTGCCGCCCGGGCCGATGACTTCGCCGATTTGTTCGGGCTTGATTTCCAAAGTCATGATAACCGGCGCAAAGGAAGAAATTTGGGCGCGGGGCTTGTCAATGGTTTTTTTCATAAATTCCAAAATCTCCAGACGGGCTTTTTTAGATTGCATTAAAACTTCCTCGAGTATTTTGGGAGTAACGCCTTCAATTTTAACATCCATTTGAATCGCCGTAATGCCATCGCTGGTGCCGGCGATTTTACAGTCCATATCGCCGTAGTGGTCCTCTGGTCCTTGGATGTCGGTGAGAATTTTATATCGGCCGTCCGGCACGCTCATTAATCCCATTGCAATGCCGGCAGCGGCTTTCTTAATTGGCACGCCGGCGTCCATCAAAGACATTGAAGCGGCTGAAACGCTTGCCATTGAAGAAGAGCCGTTGGAGGATAAGATTTCCGATACTACCCGGATGGTGTAGGGAAATTCTTCCGAAGAGGGAATCAGCGGCCGAACGGCTTTATCCGCAAGATTGCCGTGGCCGATTTCCCGCCGGCCCACGCCTCCCATCCGGCCGACTTCGCCGACCGAATAAGGCGGAAAATTATAATGGAGCATAAAGCGGCGCTTGCCGGAAATTTCCATTGTTTCAATCAATTGTTCGGCGCCGGGAGCCGCCAAAGTGGTGACAGCCAGAGCCTGAGTGTTGCCGCGCGCGAATAAAGCCGAACCGTGCAGGCGCTTGAATAATCCGATTTCGGCAAAAAGTTCGCGAACCTCGTCCAGTTTTCTGGCGTCGGGCCTTTTTTCGGATTCAATGATATTTTTATGGACGAGTTTATCAACTTTTTCTTCGAATAATTGGTCTGCCGACTCGAGTCCTTGAACCGATTCTTGGAGCAGATACTGTTTCAAATTTTCCTTAAGTTCGGCAATTTGATTTTGACGCTCGGTTTTGTCTTTGACATAAAGCGCTTGCTCCAATTTGTCGTTTAAAAAATCAACGACTTTTTCACGAAGCTCGGCCGGCGGCTCGATTAAAGCCACTTCGGCTTTTTTTTGGCCGATTTTTTGGACAATTTCTTTTTGAAATTCAATAAGTTTTTTTATTTCTTCGTGCGCCAAAACGAAACTTTCAACCGCTTCTTTCTCTTCGGCTTCATTGCCGCTAAGTTCAATCATATTGATTTTATTTTCCGTGCCGGCGATAAAGGCGTCAAAAACAATGTTTTTATTTTCCGTAAAAAGGCGATTAGTCGGGTTAATAACTGTTTCGCCGTCTTTGATTCTTGCCGTTCTTACGCCGGCAATCGGACCGTTCCAGGGAATATCGGAAATTAAAAGAGCGGCTGAAGCCGAAAGCAAAGAAATGAAATCCGGGTCGTTTTCTTCGTCGTAAGAAAGGACAGTAACGACAATCTGGATATCGCGGCGCATTCTGGAATCAAAAAGCGGCCGGATGCTCCGGTCAATCAGCCGGCCGGAAAGAACCGCGGCTTCCGAAGGCCGACCCTCTCTTCTGATAAATCGCGAACCTATGATTTTGCCGGCCGCGTAAAATTTTTCTTCGTAATCGACGACGAGCGGAAGATAATCGATGTCTTTGTCTTTGTTTCCCATTACGGCCGTGACTAAGACTGAAGTATCGCCGTATTGTCCCAAGACAGCGGCATTGGCTTGCTCGGCCAGTCGAGAAACGGTTAAGGTCAACGGCTGACCCGCAAAATCAATAGAAAATTGTTGTTTATTAAAATTCATCGTTTCAAAATAATTTTGGGCATTGAATCCAGGTCAATGAAAAGATCAGTCGCTTCTTTGAGTTTGGAAGAGGTGCTCCGGCCAAAAGCCGCCACTTCCACTTGCCGGCCGAGACCCCATTTTAAGTATTCAACCAGCGGAACGAAATCGCCGTCGCCGGTCGCCAGAATAATGACATCAAGAAAGCTTGCCATCCGGATAGCGTCAACCGCCATTCCCACATCCCAGTCGGCTTTTTTGACCCCGCCGGCAAAAATTTGCAGGTCTTTGACGCGAAGTTCAATGCCGGTCTTTTCCAGAACTTCAAAAAAAGCCGCTTCGCCTTCGGCTGATTCGCTTTTCACCACATAACCAATGGCTCTTATCAGTTGCCGGTTGTCAACAAGAGAGCGGATAAGTTCTTTGTAATTGACCCGGCCGTGATAAAGGTGTTTGGCGCAGTGATAAAGATTTTGGATATCGATAAAAATGCCGACGCGCTGATTTTTGTGAGACAAATTCATTACTTTTTAAGCCCCAGTTTTCTGACCAAAGTCGTATAACTTTTCTGGCTGTTTTTTGACAGATAATCAAGAAGCTTTCTCCTTTTACTGACCATCTTTAATAATCCCCGGCGGGAATGATTGTCTTTGGGATTGGTTTTAAGATGAGCGGTGAGTTCGTTAATTTGTTTGGTGAGCATCGCAATCTGAACTTCAACCGAACCGGTGTCGGTTTCATGGAGTTTGTATTCTTTAAATATGTTTTGTTTTTGTCGGACGGTTAAAGCCATAATTGTTTCAATTTAATTGATTTTGAAATAAAACACAAGTCTTGGGCAGGTTGTCTGTCATTCTTTATTTTGCGACATTTTGTGATATATTTATTTTATGGATATCAAAATTTTACTTAAAAATTATCTTGATTATTTGGAAATAGAAAAGAACCGTTCTCCGAAAACCGCGGAAAATTATAAGCGTTATCTGGAGGCGTTTTTGAATTTTGGGGGGATTAAAACCGAGAAAGGCATTACTTTGGACAAGGTGCGCGATTTTCGTCTCTATTTAGCGCGCAGAAAAACTCCGAGAGGCGAAAATTATAAAAAAACCACCCAAAGCTATTATGTCATCGCTTTGCGGAATTTTTTGAAATTCTTAACAAAGAACGATTACGAAGTTTTGTCACCCGACAAAATTGAACTGCCGAGAACTCCAAGCCGACAAATTAAAATCATTGAATATCAAGATTTGGAGAGATTACTTGAAGCGCCCAAAGGCAGTGATTTGCGGAGCCTTCGCGATAAAGCCATTCTGGAAATTTTATTTTCCACCGGCTTGCGGATTTCCGAGCTTTGTTCGTTGAATCGCTATATTGATTTAGCGAGAGGAGAATTGACGGTTCGCGGCAAAGGCGACAAATTGCGGGCGGTTTTTTTGTCCGAACGGGCAAAAAAAGCGATTGACATTTATCTTAAAAAAAGAAACGACGCTGAAGAAGCTTTATTTGTCAGTTTGACCAAGTCAAAAAATCCAAAAATCATCGGCCGTATTATTCCGCGAACGATTCAAAGAATAATTGATTTTTACGGCCGCAAGGCCGGCGTTGCGGAAAAAGTGCATCCTCATATGATTCGCCATTCTTACGCCACCGACCTTTTGATTAACGGCGCGGATTTGCGTTCGGTTCAGGAGCTTCTCGGCCACGCCAATGTTTCCACCACGCAAATTTACACCCATTTGACTAATAAAGAACTGCGGGAAACCCATCGGGCGTTTCACGGCCGGCGGAGAAGGTAATTTTTTTGCTTGGACGCGGGGTTGACACAATGCTCGGCGTCCGTAATCTTAAGATTAAGAATGACTGAACAGCAAAATTCGGAAAATAAAAATCCGATTTCATCGCCGCCTTCTTTGGACGTTGAAATCAGGACCATGGAAACGGATATCGAATCGGTTAAAGCCAGCGGCGGCGACCTGACGAATCCGCAGTTCATCCGCTTGGGAGAATCGCCGATGGAGCCGATTAAATCGCCGGAAGAGCCGAAAACGAATTTGGATATTCCCGGTTACACCGGTCCGGAAAAAGCGATTTTCAGTCCGGCGCCGACAGTAGATTCCAAAGATAGCCAATCGCCGGCTATAAAAATAATTTTGATGATTATCGCGATTTTCATCGCCGCGGCCGCCATCGGATTTCTAAGTTATTATCTGGCGTCTAGAATTTTTTAATCATGCTTAAAAAAAATATTGAACAATTTAATAAAAAGCTTGAAAAAGAAAAGATGGAAATTAGGGAAGAATTGGAAAAGCACAAAAAAATGCCCCGGTTCGGTTCCGAAACCACCGATCCCGACCAGGAAACCGACGAATCCGAAGAATACGGCAATCAACTTTCCGTCGTTCAAACCTACAAAGAACGGCTGGCGGACATTGATTCGGCTTTGAAAAAAATCAAAAACGGCAAATACGGCGTTTGCGAAAAATGCAAAAAGGAAATCTCCTTAAAACTTCTTAAAATCGATCCGGAATCAAGAATGTGCCAGGAATGCAAAAAGAAGGCGTGAAAAATTTCTCCAAACTTTATTCCGCGGAACTTGAAGGCATTGACGCCAGATTAATTGAAGTGGAGACCGACATTAATGTCGGTCTCCACTCTTTTAATATCGTCGGTTTGGCGGATAAGGCTTTGAAAGAAGCCAAAGAAAGAGTCAGTTCCGCTTTGAAAAATTCCGGCGTTAAGCCGCCCACTAAAGAAAACAGGAGAATTACCGTTAATCTGGCGCCGGCCGACATTAAAAAAGCCGGCTCTCAATATGATCTGGCTATCGCGCTCGGCTATTTACTAGCGACCAAGCAGATAAAAGAATTTGACGCCGCTGACAAAATTTTTGTCGGCGAGCTTTCGCTGGACGGTTCTCTTCGGCCGATTAACGGCGGTTTGAACATCGCTCAGATGGCGAAAAAGAAGGGGTTTAAGTTTTTATTTTTGCCGAAGAAAAACGCTTTCGAGGCCGCGGTTATTTCCGGCATCAACATCGCGCCGGTTTCTCATCTAGAAGAACTTATCAATCATCTGGAAGAAAGAGAATTAATTAGTTTTCAAAAGCCGATCGATATCAGGAATTTATCGGGCAGAGAAGGAGTATCGGTTGATATTTCGGAGATCAAAGGCCAGGAGAACGCCAAGCGGGCATTGATGGTCGCGGCCGCCGGCGGCCACAATATTTTAATGTTTGGACCGCCGGGAGCCGGCAAGACAATGCTGGCTCAGGCCCTGGTTTCGATTTTAACTCCGCCGGAGCCGGAAGAAGCTATTGAAATCACCAGAATTTACAGCGCCGCCGGATTTTTGAAAGAAAAAAATTTCATCAATTTTCGGCCATTTCGGGCGCCTCATCACTCGGCTTCGCCTGTTTCCATCATCGGCGGCGGCGTCGAACCGCGGCCCGGAGAAATTTCTTTGGCCCATCGCGGCGTTTTGTTTCTGGACGAAATTCCGGAATTCCGCCGCGACTTGCTCGAAGCTTTGCGCCAGCCGTTGGAATCCGGCGCGGTTTGCATTTCGCGCGCCAAAGGAGTTATGAATTTTCCCGCGAGATTTCTTTTGGCGGCGGCAATGAATCCTTGTCCCTGCGGTTATTCCAGCGACCCGGGAAAAGAGTGTCGTTGTAGCGCCAATGAAGTTTTCCGCTACCAAAAGAAAATTTCCGGACCGTTAATCGACCGGATTGACATTCAAATCGAAGTGCCGCGGCTTAAAATTGAAGAGTTGAGAAAGCCGAAAAAAGACGATACCGGAGATGAAATCAGAAACAAAGTGGCGAAAGCCAGAAAAATTCAGGAAGAGCGTTTTGTTAAAACCAAACCGAGAATCCGTTTGAATTCGGAAATGAGCTCGAAACAAGTTGACGAATTCGTGAATTTTTCAAGCGAAGCGGAAAATTTCTTGAAAAATATTCTTGAGAAGTCTTTTATTTCCGGCCGCGGCTATTATCGGATTTTGAAAACCGCCAGAACTATTGCCGATTTGGAAGAAAAGGAAAAAGTCTCGGCTTCGCATTTAGCCGAAGCCTTTCAGTACCGGGTCAGGGAGAAAGAATAATTATTTCGCCAGCGGGTTTTCCGCTCCGATTACTTCGAAATGCAGATGGCAGCCGGTCGGGCCGTGAGTATTGCCGGTATTTCCCATATAGCCGATAAGTTCTCCTTTTTCGACATAACGGCCGATTAAAGAAACAATTCTTTCAAGATGGGCGTAGCGGGTTTCAGCGCCGTTGGGATGTTCTATCAAAACAAAAAGTCCGTAACCGTCGTTCCAGCCCGTTGAACCGTCTCCTAAATTTTTATCGGGAACGACTATGCCCTCGGCTGAGGCGTAAATCGGCGTGCCACAGCGATTAGCGATGTCAACGGCGTTATAATCGTGAAGAATCCTCCAGTTCCAGCCCGAAGCCGGCGGCGAAAAATAACCGGAAGAATCTTTCTTGTTTGGCTTATAATCGGTGATACTGGCTTTATTGAGAGCGTCGGAGTTTCCAATAGAAGAATAATCAACTGTTATTCTTTCGGCAAAAGGATTGTCGGCGCTGACAGAGTCGTTATAATTAGAGGCGCTTATCGGACCGCCAAAAATTTCTCCCCTCAACATGGTTTTAGATTCGGCATTCAATGATGAAAAATCAATTATGGCAAGATTGGCCGCCGCAACCGCGATGATTAAAAAAAATCGCCAGTAAACAGCGTTTTGTTTGAATGCGTATTGAATTTTGCCTAAAATAATACTAATGAATCCATTATATAAGAATCTCAATGAAAAACAAGTCGAAGCTGTGGATTATCAAAACGGCCCTCTTTTGATTGTCGCCGGCGCCGGCAGCGGCAAAACAAAGACTTTGACCAGCCGGTTGGCGGCGATTTTGAAATTGGGCGTTTCACCGGAAAATATCATTGCCATTACTTTTACCAATAAAGCGGCGGAGGAGATGCAGAACAGAATTATGGATAAAAAGCCGCCGTTCATCGGCACTTTTCATTCTTTGGGCGCCAGGATTTTGAAAAAAGAGGCGAACTTCGTTGATCGAAGCCGGAATTTTTCAATTTTTGACAGCGACGATTCTTTGCGGCTTATCAAAAATATCATCAAGAATTTTAATTTAACTGGAGAAGAGCGGCGGGATATTAATCATTTTAAATTGCGAAAAGAATTTTCCCGAATTAAAGGCGGATTGGCCGAAATCGAAGACGAAGACGAAATTATCGGGCGGTTTTTCGGCGAATACGAAAATGCCCTGGAAAAGAACAATGCCTTTGATTTCGACGATTTAATCGAAAAGCCGGTGAAAATTTTCCGGCAACATCCGGCAATTCTCGAAAAATACCAAAATCAGTTTCAGCATATTTTAGTCGATGAGTTTCAGGACACCAATGTCAGCCAGTACGCTTTTATCAAACTTTTGTCCCAAAAGCACAAAAATTTAAGCGTGGTCGGCGACGATCAGCAGTCGATATACCGGTTTCGCGGCTCGGATTTCCGGATTTTTTTGGATTTTGAAAAAGACTGGCCGAAAACGAAAGTTGTTTTGCTGGAGCAGAATTACCGCTCGAGCGGCAACATTATCAGAGCCGCTTCGGCTTTGATCAGCGGCAATAAATTTCAAAAACCGAAAAATCTTTGGACGGAAAATCCGGACGGCGAATTGCTCAAGGTAATTGAGCATAGAGACGAAGACGCGGAAGCGGAATGGATAGCGGAAAAAATTTCCGGATCCAAAAAGTCGAATCAATCCATTGCTGTTTTATATCGCACCAATGCCCAATCGCGGGCGCTGGAAACCGTCTTGATTGAACGGGGGATTCCTTACCGGATTTTCGGCGGCGTCAGATTTTATGAGCGTAAAGAAATCAAAGACATCGTGGCGGCGCTTCGCTGGGGGATAAACCCGAAAGACGCCGTGAGTTTGGAACGGCTGAAAACCAATCTTTTGAAAAAACCGTTTTTGGAAATTAAAAATGGAATACCCGAAAAAATCAAAAAATTGTCGCCGGCAGAACTCATCGCTTATGTTCTTGAAGCCACGGACTATCTTAATCAATTAAAGAAAAATTACGCGAATTACCAGGAGCGGACGGAGAACATCAATGAATTGATTTATTTTGCCGGCAATTTCGGCAATCTTCAGGAATTTTTAGAGGCAATTTCTCTTTTACAGGGAACGGATATCGCGAAAAACAACGAAACAACGGCAAATGTCCATTTGATGACCATCCATTTAGCCAAGGGGTTGGAATTCGACAAGGTTTTCATCGCCGGCTGCAACGAAGGATTGCTTCCCCACCAGATGTCTTATTCCGGCGAAGCGGAAATCGAAGAAGAGCGGCGGCTGATGTATGTGGCGATGACGCGCGCCAAAAAGGAACTTTATCTTAATTTTTATAATCTAGCGTCGAGGTTTTTGTATGAAATTCCGCCGGAATTGGTCGAGTTGTCCGCGGAAAAATCCTTGGACGACGAAGAGCGGTATATCGAGATGTAAATATGTCGAGATATTTGGGACAACATTTTTTAATAGCTAAAAGAAAGATAGGAAAAATCGTTGAATCGCTGGAATTGAAAGACAAAGACGTTATTATTGAAATCGGGCCGGGCAAAAGCGCTTTGACGATTCCGCTTTGTGAAAATTGCCGGAAACTCGGTTGTAAAATTATTGCCGTTGAAAAAGACAAATTGCTCGCCAATAATTTGAAAGAAAAATTCAAAAACGATAAAAATGTTGAAATTATAGAAGGAGATGTTTTAAAAATTTTATCAAAAACAATAATTCAATTTAATAATCTTTCAACCGGCAATTATAAAATTGTCGGAAATATACCATATTATATTACTGGATATCTTTTAAGAACTTTTGGCGAATTGGAAATTAAACCGTCTTTAATCATTTTAACGATTCAAAAAGAAGTTGCGGAAAGGATAATCGTAAAACCGCCCAAAATGAATTTACTGGCCGCCAGCGTTCAATTTTGGGCAGAACCGAAAATTATCGGCTATGTTTCAAGAAAAGATTTCAGCCCGCCGCCGAAAGTAGACAGCGCGATTATAGAATTAAAAATTAAGAATTATGAATTAAGAATTAAGGATAATTATTACCGAATTATCAAAATTCTCTTTAAACAGCCGAGGAAGACGATATTAAACAATTTATTGTCTGGAATCGGGGATAAAAATAAAGAAGAAATTGTTGAAAAATTGAAAAAAGCGGGTATTGATCCGCGGGCAAGGCCGCAAAATTTGAGCATTGAGCAAATTATCGAATTATCCACTTTATTTTGATTATTAACCGCTATATAATAAATACAAATGGCTCGCTTTAAGATTGCGGCAACGGTTTTGGTTTTAGGCGCCGGCTTAATCGGTTCTTATTTAATTGTCAAAAATTCCGCGTCCCAAGCGGATGTCCGGCAGGAAGCGCTCAAAAAAATCATTTCCGAGGTTGTTTCCGAAAATCCGATTAAATGGCTGGAACAAAACGCCGCTTCTTTAACGGGATCGGGGGCGGAGAGCGGCAAAACAGCCCAAGCGTCAAAAGCCATAGCCAATTTCAATTCGTTTAATTTGACCGAATTCGTCGCTCAATCGCTTTTCGGCCAGATGAAAAATCTGGACCAAAGCGGCCAGAATCCTTTTGAAAATTTTGACATCGATGATCCGCAAAACCAAAAATTGATTCAGGAAGCCATTGCCGGCATTCAGGACCCGTCTTTGATTTTCAGCGCGGCGATTGACGATAAAGATTTGAAAATTTCAAACGACAATTCAGTTGACGCTAAAAGTCGGTATTTAAACAATTTGGCGGATATTGTTGTTAAAGATGATCCTCTAAAAAAAACTGGTGGAATAGTTGGCAGTCTGAATTTTTTAGAGCTTAAAGAAGTGGCTGATAACTATCAAGGAATTATTAATGAATTTATCAATGTGTCCGTTCCTTCCGATTGGTCTGAATATCATAAACGTTTTATTTCTATCCTAAAAAAACAGGAAATAATTTATAGGGGTATTGTTAATTATCAGGATGATCCGATGAAAGCTGGTTTGTTTATTCAGTTGGCGCCGGAGATTATCGGGGAAGAAACAACTGTTAGAAAAGAGTTTTTCGAAAATTATTTAGGATTAAATTCTTAATTATGAAATTTTTTTGGCGAAAAACAATAATTTTCTTGATTTTTTTTGCGGTGATTTTTAATGTTAACAGCCATTTTGGATTAAATATGGCGGAGGCGGCGGCACTTCCTGTTATTTGTCTGAATTGTTCGCAGGTGGTTGTTCAAGCAGCATGGAAAATATCGGATATTGGCCGTTGGCTTAAGGAAGATTTAATGAAATCTCTTCGCGATGTCATCGCCAAACGGATTATAGATTACATTGTTGACCAAACCGTTCAATGGATTCAGGGCGGCGGCAAACCGCAATTTGTCACCGATTGGAAAGGATTTTTAAAGAAAGCAGGAGATATCGCTTTTGACCAGGTAATTAAAGATGTGGGCTTGGCGCGGCTTTGCGAACCCTTCAGTTTGCAGGTCAGGATTTCCCTTTTGCCGGTTCAAGGATTCTCTACGAGAATTTCTTGCACTTTGGACAGCGTGGTTAAAAACATCGAGGATTTTTATAAAAATTTTGAAAACGGCGGCTGGATTGCCTATAACGAGGCCTGGCAGCCGCAAAACAATTATTTCGGCCAGATGCTGATGATTCATGACCAGATATTGACTGAAACTTCCAAAGAAGTGACGGCTCAAGCGAACGACGCGCTGGCCGGCAAGGGATTTTTGTCGGTTAAAAAATGTATCGCTTGGCAAACCCCCCTTGATCCGCAAACCGGTCAGCCAAGCGGCGAGAGAAAATGCGTAAGAGAAGAAATCGTTACTCCGGGCGACACCGTTGGCGTTGCGGTTGGCAATGCCATCACTTCTGATACGCAATGGGCGGCCAATATCCAATCTTGGACATCGGCTTTGGTAAACGCTTTAATTAACCGGCTGATTACAGAAGGTGTCGGGCTGATGGGCGGTTCGGGAACGGGGGGAGGCTCTTCTTATTACCCGCCGGAATACCAAGATGTCCGTACCGGAGAACAAAAACAACAAGACCAGCAGATGACTGCCGAAGTCCAAAAATTTACCAAAGAATGGCAGTATCTTTATGACGCCAAAAGCAAATCGCTTTCTTATAGCCAGCAGGAGTTGGTGATTTTGAACAATCTTCGAAGCCGCAACTGTCAGCCGCCGGTTTCGGACGCGGAAATTCAAAACACCCAGGCGGACATTAACCGATTGCAAACGGAAGTTAACGCTCTTAAAGCCAAAATTGACGAGGCCAACAAATTGATTGCTCAAATCAAAGATGTCGGCACTTCAACCAGAGAAAGGGCTCTGGCTCAACAGGCCTACAATGCTTTTATAAATAAATACAACACTTCGGAAGTGCAGGAGCAGATTATTTCCGGTTCGGCGCGGAATGAAGCTGTTGCCGAGACAGAAGCCAAGCGCAATGAGCTTCAAGACGCCCAGGGCCGGATGAATATGTGTTTGGCAATGCCATAGTCTTAAATAAAATATGAAATTTTCCTGGAACAAAAAAATAATTTTAGCGGTTCTGCTGACGGCGGTATTAATAAGCTTATTTGGTAATGCGGCCGATGTGCAGGCACAAGAAAAAAATACATCAGCAGATATAACTTCAGATTCTAGTGTTACTTTATTTATTATTGTGAGGGTAGCAGCAGCGGCACTAAGTTTCACTGCTTATTTGCTTGATTTTGCCATAAGTCTTGGTAATAAAGTGATGAGTTTAGACGCAGTTATAATTGGCTGGCAAATAATTTTGGGGTTTACCAATCTTGGCTTTGTGCTGGCAATTATTGTCATCGCTTTTGCCACGATTTTGAGAATAGAAAGGTATGGAATGAAACAAATCCTTTGGAAACTTGTCGTGGCGGCGCTTTTGGTTAATTTCAGCCTAGTGATTGCCGGGGCGATAATTTCGGTGTCTAATGTTGCTACAAATACTTTTCTTCAAGCAACAACAACGGAAAATTTAAGCAATGCATTGGCTAATGCTTTGCAGCCTCAACGGCTTGGGCAGGTTGAACCGAGCTTTGTAGATCAAGTTAAAGGATTGTTGGATTATGCTGTAAGTTTTATGAGTCCTGGCGCGTGGATCAATTTTCTTATCAGACTTCTCTTTATTCTTGTTTTCACATTTTTAATGGTTTTATCTTTTCTTACTTTATTTGTGATGCTTTTAGTACGCGTTTTTGCCTTAATCTTTTTGCTTATTTTGTCACCAATTGTCTGGCTTTTATGGATTTTTCCGTCTACACAAAAATACTGGCAAAAATGGTGGCAAGAATTTATTCGTTGGAATTTTTTTGCGCCGGCAGTAATGTTTTTTGTTTATTTAACGGTTAAAACGGCATCGTTAATGCAACATAAAGAAGGAAATATCTATAGTATTATTTCCAGTAAATCTTGGTTGGGGGGAGTAACTAATTTTTTTATAGATGAAAATGTTTTTAAAAATACAATGGAATCTATTGTATTATTAGCGTTGCTTTCCGGCGGAATTTATGTGGCCAATAAATTTGGCATTGCCGGCGGCGGTATTGGGGTCAGTTTGGCGGGAAAAGCGGGCAAAGGCGCGGGCGCGTGGGCGGAGAGGAAAGGAACTAGGGCTGGAACGTGGGCGTTTAGAACCGAAAAAGGGAGAAAAATGGTCGAGGATATTCAATCTGGGAAAGGAGTGGTTGGCAGAATACCTTTTGTCGGCAAAAGAATCGGCCATGTTTTGAGTCAAGCAGGCGCGATAAGAGGAGAAAGCTTGATTAAGCAAGCTGAAGAACGATATAGGGGAACGTCCGATAAGCAATTAGCTTTGCGAATGTCAACAATGAGCGCTGATGAAAGAACCATGGCTTTATCGCGGCTGGCAAAAAACAAAAACTTGGATATGATTCCAGAAGGCGCGGCAAAATATATTAAAGATTCTAAAACTCAAAAGATTTTTGAAAGTTACGGACAAAAGAAATCATATAACGATTTAGAAAAGACAGCGGGAGTGAATACGTCCATATTGAACGCGGCCGATAAGAATGAAAGAGGAAAAAGAATAAAAGAATTTATAAGAAGCTATTCGGGGCCAGATTACGATAAATTGCAAAAAGATATTCTTGGCAAAAAAACTGCCTATGGTTTAAATCAGTCCGAACAAGATGAAATCAATGAATTGACGCGCAACGCAATTTTTGATAACCATCCCGGAGCAATATCTAAAATAAGGGCAAAATTAGATGGAGACGATTTGACGAATTTTCAAGAAAAACTTGATGAATATATTGATAAATTTGAAAATAACATTGGACTGCCGAGCGATAAAAGAGGCTCAGAAATTTCGATTGAACTTAAAATGGAATGGATTAACGAGCCCGGAAACGCTGTAAGTAGTTATTTGAAAGATTGGTCAAGCCGCATTTATAATGTTAGAAAAAATTTTGCCGGTAGTTTGTTGGGTGGCGGTTTTGTCGGTGCCGGAGGAGTTGGAAGCCAGCAAACTCCTTAATGGGTAGTATGGAAAATAATTATGCTTAAAATTACTCAACAACAAGCTTTAAAAAGATGGGATACATTGCCTCAAAACCTCAGGGAAGCGATATTTTCCGAACTGAACGCCGATATTTTATGGAGGATTTGCAAAGAACAGCATTTATCCGAAGATAAAATTTATAAAATCGCCGCTTTGGCCGGAGACGTTATTATGGGTTTTATTCATCCGGAAGATTTAGCCAGAGAAATTAAACAGGAACTTGGCATAAATATAGAAATTGCCAATTCTGTCGCTATCGAAATCAACCGTAAAATTTTCATGCCGATTAAAAGCGAAATCGATAAAGTTTACGCGCCCGCGGCGCCGGCAGAAGAAATAGAAGTGGTTGATTTAAGACAGCGGGTCGCGGAACAAAAAATCGAATCCGAAAATCCGCCGATTACTCAAGCTTCGGCTAAAACAATCGAAGTTAAACTACCCGAGACCGGCGAAGCCGAACCAATAATTCTTCACAGGGAAGAAGAAACCAGGGCGGTTTTGGGAGCAAAAAAATCTTTAGGCGGTTTGTTTAAATTTTTGGGCAAAGAGGAAAAAAAAGAAGAAATAAAGCCGGTGGCCGCGCAAGTGGAAATAGGCGGACTGACAGCCGAACCGCTCGCGGTGAGCAAAGTCGAATCGCCGAAAGTAAAAATAGTCCATTACACAGATTTTCGGACGCCTATTGAAAAACCGTTATTGCCCGAAATAAAACCAGCCGTTGAAATCCCAAAAATTGAGGAGAAAAAAACTGAACCGGTTAAAATCGAACCGGATAAAAAAGAAAATGAGGGAGTAATTGATTTAAGGACATTTACAAAAATGTGATTATGCAGTTCCAAGTCCCCCAATTTATCGATATTGAAAACAAAATCGTCGGTCCTTTGACTCTTAGGCAGTTTTTGTATTTTGCCGCGGCCGGTGGTTTGAGTTTTTTGTTTTTTTTCATTTTCGCTTCTTGGCTTTGGCTGCTGATTTCTTTAATTTTATTTTCTGTTGCCGCGGCTTTCGCTTTTATAAAATATAACGGCCAGCCGCTGGTTAATATCGCTTTCAACGCTTTGATGTTTTCTTGGAAGCCGCGGCTTTATCTCTGGCAAAGAGAATCTCAAGAACGCGCCGCGGAAATTCCAGAATTGGGAGAAAGAAAAAACTTGGAGGAGTATTTTTCCCGGATGCCGAGTGTGAGAAAACTTTTTATCAACTTGATGACTTCCAGGGGACCGATTCCCAAACGGGAAAAAACCGGGCCGGCGAGTTGGGGAAGGCAAAAAGAAAAAACTTCGGCTTTTAGAAAAATGACCGGCGAAAAAGAAATTGTAAGACGCATTGATTATCGGTAAAATAAATTTATGCCAAAAGCGCAAAACATAGCCACTCAGCAATTCGTTGACATTGAAGAAATCCGCGACGGCGCCGTGATTTTGAAAAACGGCGGGTTGCGCCGGATTTTAATGGTTTCCGGCGTCAATTTCGAACTGAAATCCGAAGAAGAGCAGAACATTATAATTTATTCTTTCCAGAATTTTTTGAATACTCTTGATTTTTCCATCCAATTAGTGGTCCATTCGCGGAAGACCAACATCAACGATTATCTTGAGAAATTGAACGTTCGTCTCGAGCAGGAAGAAAACGAATTGCTAAAAAATCAGATGTCCGAATATATGGAATTTATCAGGGCGTTTGTGGAGACCAATCCGATTATGGCAAAGACTTTTTTCGCCGTTGTGCCTTACGAATCAATCGATATTTCCAAGGCTGGCGGAGATTTATTAGCCACCCTGAAATTCTGGGAAAAGAAAAAAAACGGGGAAAAAGACGATGGTTTGGAGCAAAAAATAACGCAACTTAACCAAAGAACCGATATTGCGATAAACGGCCTGAATCAAGTCGGTTTGCGCGCCGTGGCTTTGAACGACGAAGAACTGATAGAATTGTTTTATAACCTTTATAATCCGGAAACGGTCGAGAAAAAAGAATTGAAAATCGCTCATGGAGAAAATTAACATCCCTCAACCCTATACGGCTTCCGAGAAAGACATCAAGAATGTCATTTCGCCCGCGGCTTTGGAAAATAACCCGAGTTTTTTAAAATTGGGAGACAAATTTGTCAAAACGATTTTTCTTTTCACTTATCCGAGGTATCTTTCGGGTGGTTGGTTTAGCCGGATTATCAATCTGCCGAATTTGCTGGATATTTCGGTTTTTGTCCATCCGGTTGACACCGCTTTGGCGTTGAAACAGCTCCGCAAAAAAACCGCCCAATTGGAAGCCCAATTGATTGAACGCGAAGAAAAAGGGTTGGTTCGAGACCCCCAGCTTGAGACCGCTGTCCAGGATATTGAAACTTTGCGGGATACTCTTCAGCAAGCCCGGGAAAAAATTTTTAATGTCGGAACTTACATCGCCTTTCAAGCCGATACGCTTGAGGAATTGAATAAATTAGAGGAAAGCGTTTATTCTTTGTTCGAAAGTCAGCTGATTTACGCCAAGCCGGCGCTTTTTCAGCAAATAGAGGGATTTTCCAGCGTTTTGCCTTTGGCGCAGGACAAATTGATGATTAACACCCCGCTTAACACTTCGCCGGCTTCATCTTTATTCCCCTTTGTTTCAATGGATTTGACCGCTGACGAGGGAATTTTATACGGCATCAATCGGCACAATAACGGCTTGATTATTTTTGACCGTTTTTCTTTGGAAAACGCCAATTCCGTGGTTTTTGCCAAAGCCGGCGCCGGAAAATCATTTGCCGTCAAATTGGAAATTTTGCGGTCTTTAATGCTGGGCATCGATGTTTTGATAATTGACCCGGAAAATGAATATGAAAAATTGGCGAACACCGTCGGCGGAAGTTTTTTTAAAATTTCTTTGAGTTCGGAAAATCAAATTAATCCTTTTGACATTCCGATTATTCCCAAAGGCGAAGAGCCGGCCGATGTTTTCAAGTCTCATATCTTGAATTTAACGGGCTTGGTAAAGTTGATGTTGGGAAAAATTACGCCCGAAGAAGACGCCATGCTGGACCGGGCGATTACCGAAACTTACGCTTCGCGGGGCATTACTCCGGAAACGGAAAATTTTTCCAACATCGCGCCGCCGCTTTTAGGGGACTTGGAAACGGTTTTGGAAAATATGGAAGGAGGCCGGGGATTGGCCGAACGATTGTACAAATTCACCAAAGGCACTTATTCCGGTTTCACCAACCGGCCGACCAACGTTGACATCAAAAACCGGCTGATTGTTTTTTCCATTCGCGATTTGGAGGAAGAACTCAGGCCGATAGCGGTTTATATCGTGCTGAATTTCGTCTGGAATCTAATCAGGGCTGAATTCAAAAAACGGATAATGGTCATTGATGAAGCGTGGTGGATGATGAAATATCCGGATAGCGCCTCTTTCCTTTTCTCTTTGGCAAAACGTTGCCGGAAATATTATCTGGGATTGACCACCATCACCCAGAACGTGGCGGATTTTTTGGAATCGCCTTTTGGCCGGCCCATCATCACCAATTCCTCGCTTCAACTTTTGTTAAAGCAGTCGCCGGCGGAAATTGATGTCGTGGCTAAAACTTTCAATCTTTCCGAAGCCGAGAAACAATTGCTTTTGGAGGCCAATGTGGGCGAGGGTTTGTTTTTCGCCGGCCTGAAACACGCGGCCATCCAAATCGTCCCGTCTTATTTTGAGAATCAGATTATTACCACCAAACCCGAGGAGATATTGGAACAACAAAAAGAAATTTAAAAATTTCAAAATTAAAATGGACGAACAAAAAAAAATTTCATTGCCGGAAACGCTGATTTTAACGATGTATATCGGTTTTACCGATTTAATCGGCATTGTTCTTGTTTTTGCCGGCTTGGATGATTTTGGGATATTAGACGCCATAACCTTTCCGGTAACCCAATTTTATTTTAGAATAAAAGGAGTTAAAGCAACCGCGGATTTAATAGGCAACCTCATTGAACTTATTCCTTATGTCGGGGCGCTGCCGATCAGGACAATTACTTTATTGATAACGATTTACGCGGCTAACCACCCCGAGAAAATTGGGGCAATGGGAAGCTTAATGTCGGCGGCAAAAACAAAATGAGACTTCACATCCCAAAACTTAAAACCCTCGTTTTTCTATTTTCTGCTTTCTGCTTTCTGCTTTCTGCTTTCGGGGCAAATGCTCAAACCGCGCCCCAATTTTTGGTTTCTTGGAAGGCCCAGAGTTACGTGCCTTCTTGGTATCAAGGTAAAATTTTCCCGACCAACGGCAGTCGGATTGACGTGAATTTTGAATTAATAGATAACGGGAAAATAGCCGACATTTCAAAAAAAGTCATCCGTTGGTATGTCAATGATGAATTGATGAAAAACGAAAAAAACGGTTTGGGCATAAAATCTTTTTCTTTCAATGCCGCCGACTATCCGGGGAAGGAAACGGAAATCAGAATTGCCATGCCCGATTATTGGGACGTGCCGTTGGACAAAATTTTCATAATCCCGATAGTTTCGCCGGAAGTTGTTATTGACGCGCCTTATCCAAGCCGCCGGATTCCAGCTGATAGAAGCTCTTTTTTAGCCTATCCGTTTTTCTTTAACATCGGAAATTCAAACAGTCTTTCTTTCGAGTGGTTTGTGAATGACCAATCGGCAAAAGCCGGAGAAAATCCTTCGGCGCTGAATTTGAATATTGATTCAACGGCTCCCAAAGGGTTCGCCATTGATATTAAAGTCGTAGTCAAAAATTTGTTGAATGAAATGGAATTTGCGGGCAAAAACATAAAAATGGAAATAAAATGACAAAAAAACTTCCGAAAATTTTAATAGGTTTGTCAATCGCCATATTTCTACTTTCCATTTTTCACTTTTTATTTTTTGATAAAATATTGGCGGCTGATTTAAATTTTCAGCCAAGTTATCCTTGGGGGGAAGGAGAACAGCCGATAGGAGGCTTGGTCTCTAAATTTTACATTTACGCTTTGGCGATTGTCGGCGTAGTGGCTTTGGGAGCGATTATTTACGGAGGAATACTTTATACGGTTTCCAGCGGCAGTCCTTCTCAACAGCAAGAAGCCAAGAATTGGATTACCGGCGCCATTTGGGGAGTGGTTCTTCTGGCGGGCGCGGTTTTGCTTTTAAGGACTATTAATCCGGAATTGGTGAAATTAACGGAGCCGGGTGATTTAATCGACAAGAATATAACAATAACATCGCTGACGAAAAACGCCAGCACTTTGCTTTTTATCCAAGAACAAGGGGAAATCGGTTCAAATAAAAAGTTCAATTCTTTGGAAGCGCTTGATTATTTAAATGGGGTGGCTTCGGTTAAAAATCCTTGCACAGCGCTTTTGATATCCGGCGGTTCTGATTGCGTTCAGCTTAACGGTATTAGGCAAACCACTTTGGACGAAATAAAAAATTTAAGTTTAGAAATAGGGTCCTCCAATGTGTTTATTACCGGCGCCACCGAATCCAGAATCCATTCTTCCGGTCAATACAGCCACGAGAATGGTTATAAAGTTGATTTAAGATTGGACGATGAATTGACAAATTATATTGAGCAAAAGTTTCAATCAGCCGGCTATCGGACTGAAAGCAACGGTTCTCAATCGCCGGTTTATATAAATCCTTCGACCGGAAGCGTTTACACCAAAGAAGGAAATCATTGGGACATTTCGGTAATTCCCAAAATTTAATTTATCATAATAGAAAATATTCAATGAAAAGAATTTTTATTATCATTGTCGTTATAATTATTTTTATCGCCGTCGGTTTCGGCGTTTATTTCGGTTGGAAAAAATCCAAAGAAATTTTAACGCCGCCGATGGCGGAACAAGGATCGCCGCAAGGCGCGGCGTCTCAAACTCCGGAACATCAAAGATTGAAAATCCTGAGCGACCAGCCGGTTTTTAATTATTTTATCCGTCAAGGCATAGGTGGTTTAGCCACCTCTTCGGAGATTTTTTATGTCAATTCAAGCGGCCAAATTCTGAAAGTCAGCGGAGGGGAAGATGAAATAATCAGCGACCGGATAGTCGAAAATTTTCAAGGAATCGAAGCGGATAAAAGCGGCGACAGAATCATCGTAAAATACGGGCTTCAAAGCGCGCCTCAGTTCGAAATTTTTGATTTGGGGAAAAAAATTTGGCAGCCGTTGAGCGGAATTTCGGCCGCGACTTTTTTGCCGGACGGAACAAAAATCGCTTATTTGGAAAATATCAAAAATTCTTCAGTCAGCAATTTAATAACGAAAAGTTTAACCGGCGTCAAACCCGTAATTGCAAAAATTTTGTCAATAAATCAAAAAGATTTTGACTTGAAGTGGCTGACTTCGAACAAAATTCTTCTGGTTTCTAAACCATCCAGTCAAATAGTCGGAGAAATTTGGGAAATAGACATTAACAAGAAAACAATGAGATTGTTCGCCGACGGCTACGGTTTGATGATTAATTGGGCAAAAGACAATAGTTTGGGTTTGAAATTCAGCGTAACTCAAAAAGGAGAAAGCGAATTGAATTTGATTGACAGCGCCGGCGTCGCAAAAGCCAGCCTTGGTTTTTCCACTTTGCCGGATAAATGCTTAATCGGTTTGGCGAAAATTTACTGCGCCATTCCGCAAAATTACAACGCCGTTAAAGCGCCTTTGTTACCCGACGATTATCTGAAAAAAGCGGTTTATTTTGAAGACAAAATTTATGAAATCGACATCAAAGCGAATTCTTTTTTGGAAATTCCGATTGGAGCGGAAACGGTTATTGACGCGGTTAATCTTTCACTGGCGGGAAACGCCGTTATTTTCATGAACCGGTACGATAATAAATTGTATAAATTGGATTTATAGGATTATGTTTCAGCGGATTCTCTTATATTCCAAATTGCCCGAGATGCGGCTTTTTTGGTTTTTTTTGCCGCTGATTTTGGTTATTTTCGGCATTGAGATTTTTTATCTTCCCGTTTTTTTTCTTTGGATAAGCGCAGGTTTTTTCATTGTTTTGGCGGCAATTATTTTGGTCAACAATCTTCGTTTGGCGCGGTCAAATTTGGAAATCAAAATCGAGCGGAATGAATTGTCGGGAATCATTTTTGCTCTTCGCGACGGCATTATCGCTTACGATTCGGATTTCAAAATTCTGCTTTTTAACAAAGCCGCGGAATCGATTTTCAACTTAGCGGCGGCAAATGTTCTGGGTCGCCGTCTTTCGCCGGAACAAATCAGGGAACCGCATTTCAATTTGTTGATTTACGTCCTTTTTCCGTCGCTGGCGCCGGTTGTTATAAAACGTTCGGAAGTCGGCGCCGAGCCCCAGATAATCGACCTTTCTTTTGACGAGCCGAGAAAAGAACTGCGGGTGATTACCAATAAAATCATCGACCCCAACGGCGCGCTTTTGGGATTCGTCAAGGTGGTCAGTGACCGCACCCGAGAAAAAGAGATGTTGCGTTCAAAAAACGAATTTATCGCTACCGCCGCCCACCAGTTGCGCACGCCCTTGACCGGCATCAATTGGGCCCTTGAAACGTTGGTTGCCGAGTCGCTTCCCGAAAATCAGAAACAGATAGTGAAATCGGGATTACAAACATCCGCTTTTTTGTTAAAAATCGTCAATGATTTGCTTGATGTTTCAAAAATCGAGGAAGGCCGGTTCGGTTATGATTTTGAAAAAACGAATTTCATCGATTTCGCTGAGAAAATTATTCTGGAAGCTGAAAAGATAGCCGATGAAATCGGCGTTAAAATTTATTTTCAAAAGCCAGTCGAGCCGGTTGAAATCAATATCGATTCCCAGAAATTAGGCATTGCTCTGTACAATCTTTTGGATAACGCCATCCGTTATAATGTCAAAAACGGCGAAGTGATTGTTAGCGTCGAAAAACTTCGAGACAAGCCCTATATTCAGGTAAGCGTCAAAGACACGGGCATCGGCATCCCGCGAGAAGATATTGAAAATATATTCGTCAAATTCTTCCGGGCTGATAACGCCGTGAAATCGGCTCCTAACGGCAGCGGTTTGGGGCTTTATATCGTTAGGAATATTATCAAGCGTCACGGCGGAGAAATTCGGGTTGAATCGGAATTGAACCGTGGCAGCGTTTTTTATTTTACTCTGCCGATTGACCCGGAACTGATTCCGCCTAAAGAAACGGCGTATGACGAGTGATTATGCCCGAACTTCCTGAGGTCCAGACTATCGTAAACGATTTGAATAAAAAAATTTTGGGCCGAAAGATTGTTGGTGTCTGGCTTAATACCCTGAAAATCATCAAAAAGCCGAAAGCCGCTGATTTGGAAAAGCAAATCAAGGGATTAAGAATTAAAGCCGTTAAACGCCGCGGGAAAAACATCCTTATTTATTTAGAAAAATGCCAGATGTTAAATGTCGGATGTCAGACGTTTTTATTACTGATTCATCAAAAGTTAACCGGACATCTTTTAATGGGGAAGTGGAAAATTGAGAAGGGGCGGGTTAAAAGTTTATTAAAAGGACCGTTGGAAGAAAAAGTCAATAATTATATTCATTTAATTTTTTATCTGGACAACGGCTGGCAAATGGCTTTGTCGGATTTACGGAAATTCGCCAAAGTGCTGTTCGGCTTGAAAGAAGAAATTGAGAAATTGCCGGATTTGGCGGAAATCGGGCCGGAGCCGTTGGATAAATCTTTCAATTTTTTAATATTTCAATCAGCAATTTCCAATAAAAAAGGCAGGATTAAACAGGTTTTGATGGACCAGAAAGTAATTGCCGGCATCGGCAATATTTATTCGGATGAAATTTTGTGGCAGGCAAAGATTCATCCCTTTATTCCGGCTAACAAGCTAAAAATTAATCAGTTAAAAGCTTTGTATTCAGCGATGCGGCAGATTCTGAAAAAGGCCTTAAAATTAAGAGGAACTTCAATCAGCGATTTTCGGGACGCCTTTGGCAAGCCCGGGAGATACGCGGAAATCAGAAAAATTTATCAACGCGAAGGCGAAAAATGCCCGCGTTGCAAAACAATCGTCAAGAGAGTTAAAATGGGAGGAAGATCGGCGCATTTTTGTCCAAGATGCCAAAGAAATCTAAGGTAAAATATATTTTTGTCGTCGGCGGCGTGATGAGCGGCGTGGGCAAGGGAGTGACAACCGCTTCCATCGGGAAAATTTTGCAAGCCCGCGGTTTTGAAGTGACGGCCATGAAAATCGACCCCTATGTCAATATCGACGCCGGCACCATGAATCCGACAGAGCACGGGGAAGTTTTTGTTTTGGACGACGGAATGGAATGCGACCAAGATATGGGAAATTATGAACGATTTTTGGACCGCGATTTGACAGCCGACAATTATATGACCACCGGCAGCGTTTATCTTTCGGTGATTAACAAAGAAAGAAATCTTGAATATCACGGTTCTTGCGTGGAAGTAGTGCCCCATATTCCACTTGAGGTTATCGGAAAAATCGACAAGGCGGCTTCTAAAAATAAAGCCGAAATAGTCATCACGGAAATCGGCGGAACAGTCGGCGAATACCAGAACATTTTATTTTTGGAAGCCATCCGAATATTGAAACTCAAAAAACCCGACGATGTTCTTTTGGTTCTGGTAAGTTATTTGCCTCAACAAGGAGAGGGCGGGGAACTTAAAACCAAGCCCACTCAGTACGCGGTTCGTACTTTAAATTCCGCCGGCATTCAGCCGGATATCATTATCGCTCGGGCCGGCGTCCGTTTGGACAAGAAAAGAAAAGATAAAATCGGTTTTAATTGCAATGTTCGCGAGCAAGACGTAATTTCCGCTCCGGATGTCGAAAGCATTTACGAGGTGCCGCTGAATTTCGAGAAAGACAATCTCAGCCAGAATATTTTAGAGAAATTAAATCTTAAATCCCGCGGGAAAAATTTGAGAGAATGGCAGCGATTGGCGGGAATAATCAGGAAAGCGAAAAAACCGGTTAAAATCGGCATTGTGGGCAAGTATTTCGGCGCCGGAGAATTTATCCTGTCCGATTCTTACATTTCGGTGATTGAGGCCATTAAACACGCAGCTTGCGCTTTAAAAGTCAGGCCAATCATCCAGTGGCTCAATGCCGAAGAATTTGAAGGGGCCAAAAGCGCTTCGGCTTTGAAAAAATTGTCGGATTACCATGGCGTTATCATTCCCGGCGGTTTCGGCAGTCGGGGAATCAAAGGAAAATTGGCGGTGATTAAGTATTTGCGTTCAAATAAAATTCCGTTTTTGGGGCTTTGTTACGGAATGCAATTGGCGGTAATAGAATTCAGCCGCTCGGTAGCCGGCCTTAAGAACGCCAACACCACGGAAATCGAGCCAAACACTCCTCATCCGGTAATCGATATTTTGCCGGAGCAGAAAAAAAATCTGACGGAAAAGAATTACGGCGGCACGATGAGATTGGGGGCTTGTCCGGCGGCGTTGAAAAAAAATACCATCGCGGCAAGCGCCTACAAAAATTTTTTGATTTCCGAACGGCACCGCCATCGTTACGAAGTTAATCCGAAATATATTGAAAAATTGGAAAAGAAAGGATTGGTTTTCTCCGGTTTTTCGCCAAACCGGCAGTTAATGGAAATTATTGAACTGCCCAAGGAAAAGCATCCGTTTTTTGTCGCCACCCAATTTCATCCGGAATTCAAATCAAAGCCGTTGAAGCCGCATCCGTTATTCAGAGAATTTATGGGAGCGGCCGTTAAAAAATGATAATTTTTCTTTACGGCCCCGATTCTTATCGTCGACGGAAAAAACTGAATGAAATGGTCAGCCGGTACAAAACCAAACACTTAAGCTGGGAAAATTTTGATTTCGGTAAGTCCGAAACTGAAAAGGAATTTTCGCGATGCCGGGAGTTTTTCGCCAGCCGTTCGCTTTTTGAAAAAGAAAAATTGGGAATTTTGGAAGATATTTTTGCCGTTCCTTCGGAAATTTTTGAGGGGATTTCCGGGGATTTGAAAAATTTTTTAAAATCCAATCTTGAAGATAAAAATTTCATACTACTGATTTCCGGCGGGAAAACGCCGCCAAAAAGTTTCAGCTTTCTTCTGGAGAAACCGGTTTTATTTCAGGAATTTGGAAATCTCGAAGGCGACCGATTGGTTTTTTTTATCAGAAAAGAAGCCAGGGCGCGAGGATTGGAATTGGATTCGCGAGCGGTTAATTTTTTGGCGGAGATTTTCCGAGAAGATATCTGGGGATTGATAAACGAATTGGAAAAACTTTCACTTTTGAACTCAAAAAAAATTGATGCCACCCGCTTAAATGAGTTAATTGATTATTATCGGCCGTTGGCTCGGCCGAAATTTTTTAACCAGCTCAACGGCTTATTCAGTCATTCATTGAGCCGGAGATTGGTTGATTTGGAAATTTTATTCGGCCATCAGGAAGAGCCGGTAAAAATTTTTAATATTCTGGCCACTTCTTATCTCAACACGGTTTTTTCGCTTCAAAAGCTGGCTGATTACGACGCGGCGATAAAATCTGGCAAGTTGGATTACGAAGAAGCATTAGTTGATTTGGCGTTAGAAGGATAAAAATGGCTTCTTTGTCGGGGGATTTTATGTTATTATAATGATGCTCTTTCGAGCGTTTTCTTTTAATTATGGCGCAAAAAGACATAAAAAAAACCGAAAATAACGTTTCTTACGAAGCCAAGGATATTTATGTTTTGGAAGGATTGGAGCCGGTCAGAAAGCGGCCGGGAATGTATATCGGTTCCACCGGCGTTGACGGCCTGCATCATTTGATTTGGGAAGTGATTGACAATTCGCTTGACGAAGCGATGGCCGGCTATGCTAAAAACATCAAAATTGAATTATTGAAAGGCAACAGGGTGGCGGTTACCGACGACGGCCGCGGCATTCCGGTTGATATCCATCCACAGACAAAAGTTTCTGCTTTGGAAACCGTGATGTGCACGCTTCATGCCGGCGGAAAATTCGGCGGCGAATCTTACAAAATTTCCGGCGGCTTGCACGGCGTGGGCGTTTCGGTCGTCAATGCTTTGTCAAAATGGATGAGGGTTGAAGTTTGCCGCGGCAATAATTTATATTCTCAAGAATATGAGCGGGGAAAACCGAAATATAAGGTTAAGAAAGAAGGAAAATGCGAAAGGAACGGAACCAAAGTGATTTTTGACGCTGACCAGGAAATTTTTTCCGAAATCGAGTTTGACTTGAAAAGAATCATTGACCATTTAAGGCAACAGGCGTTTTTAACCCCAAAAGCCAAAATTGAAATTATTGACGAACGGGAAAAATCGCCCTCTTATTACGGTTTTTATTTTGAAGGAGGCCTTTTGTCTTTTATCGATTATCTTAACCGTTTCCGCCAGCCGATTCAAAGAACGCCTTTTTACGTCCGCAAAGATTATGAAGACATCGAGGTGGAAACGGCTTTTATTTATAATCAAGAAATCGAAACCGATGAATTAAGTTTTGCCAACAACATATATACTCCGGACGGCGGCATGCATTTGACCGGTTTTCGTTCGGCTTTAACCCGTACTTTGAACGATTGGGCCCGGACCAACAATTATCTTAAAGCTTCGGATGAGAATTTGTCCGGCGAAGATGTGCGGGAAGGATTAACGGCGATTATTTCGGTAAAATTGAGAGAGCCGCAGTTTGAGGGCCAAACCAAAGCTCGTTTGGGAACGCCGGCCGCCAGAACCGCCGTTGAAGCGGTGGTGGCCGAATTTTTGAAAGAATTTCTGGAAAAAAATTCAACAGACGCCCGGGCAATAGTTGAAAAATGCTTTTTGGCGCAAAAAGCCAGAAAAGCCGCCAAGGCGGCAAAAGAAACGGTTTTGCGTAAAGGCGTATTGGAAGGGATGACTTTGCCGGGGAAATTGGCTGATTGTTCTTCCCGCAACCCCGAAGAATCGGAATTGTTTATAGTGGAAGGCGACAGCGCCGGCGGCTCGGCCAAATCCGGCCGCGACCGCCGTATTCAAGCAATTCTTCCTTTGAAAGGTAAAATTTTGAACGTTGAAAAAGCCCGCATTGACAAAATGCTGGCCAATAATGAAATCAAATCGCTGGTCATCGCTTTGGGAACCGCCATCAGGGATAATTTTGACATTAATAAACTGCGCTACCACAAGATTATTATTATGACCGACGCGGATACTGACGGCTCTCATATTCGAACTTTGCTTTTAACGCTTTTTTTTCGCCATTTTTTGCCGGTGATAGAAAACGGTCATCTTTATATCGCTCAGCCGCCTCTTTATAGAATTCAAAAAGGCAAAGAAATGGAATATGCTTACAGAGATAATGAAAAAGAAAAAATTATTAAATCTTTTGGCGGACCTCAAGGCGTGAACATTCAAAGATATAAAGGATTGGGAGAAATGAACCCCGAGCAATTGTGGGAAACGACTTTGAATCCTGGAGAACGAACATTGAAATTAGTGGCCGTTGAAAATGCTCAAAAGGCCAGCGAATTGTTCGATATTTTGATGGGCGAAGCGGTTGAGCCGCGAAAAGCGTTCATCCAAAATCGGGCGGCATTTGTCAAAAACCTTGACATCTAATCGGAAAATTCATAGAGTTTCCAGAGAGTCGTGAATCAATAAAAGCATGTTTTCTAAATTTATTTCCTATATTCAGGAATCGCGTCAGGAACTCAAAAGAGTCAATTGGCCGTCAAGAAACGAGACCATCAACTTAACTTTGGTGGTTATTGGAATGTCCGTCGGCATAGCGGCCTTTTTGGGACTTTCCGATTTTTTGTTTAGATATTTATTCGGGAAATTTTTAATATAACAAATGGCGCAGATTAAATCGGAAAATAAATCAAAATTGCCGGAGGACGCCAAGGCGGGCGGACGGCATTGGTACGCGGTGCACACTTATTCCGGCTATGAAGACGCGGTGGCGAGATACCTGAAACAGCGGGTGGATTCTTTGGAAATGCACGATAAAATTTTCAATATCATCGTTCCGAAAGAAAGGAAAATTAAAATCAAAAATGGTCGGCGAAAAGAAACGGAAGAGAAAATTTATCCCGGCTATGTTTTAGTTGATATGCTTATGAGCGAAGATTCCTGGTATGTTGTCCGGAATACTCCGCGGGTAACCGGTTTTGTCGGCGCCGACACCACCGAGCCGACTCCATTGTCAAAAGAAGAAGTGGACGCGATTATGACGAGAATGACCGGCGAAGAGCCGGAATTCAAAATGGAATATCAAGTCGGCGAAACGGTGAAAATCACAGACGGGCCGTTCAAAGATTACGAAGGGAAAATCAGCGCCATTGAAGAGGAATACGGCAAAATCAAAGTTATGGTACCGATATTCGGGAGAGAGACGGCGGTGGAATTGGATTCGTTGCAAGTGCAAAAAATATAATAATAAACCAAGATTTTATGGCTAAGCCAATTAAAACAATTTTAAAACTTCAAATTTCAGCCGGAGCGGCCAATCCGGCGCCGCCGATCGGTCCGGCCCTGGGTCAGCACGGCGTCAATATCGCCCAATTTTGCCAGCAGTTTAATGAAGCTACCAAAACAATGGCCGGAGACATAATTCCGGCGGAAATTACGATTTATGAAGACAGAACTTTTGAGTTTAAGCTTAAAACGCCACCGGCTTCAGATTTGTTGAAAAAAGCCGCGTTAGTTGCCAAAGGTTCTGGCAATCCGCTGAAAGATAAAATAGGCAAAGTGACGAAAGCTCAGGTTCGGGAAATCGCCGAGAAAAAAATGGCGGATTTGAACGCCAACGACATTGAAACGGCGATGAAAATTATAGAAGGCACGGCAAGAAGCATGGGGATTGAGATAGAGAAATAACGGAAACTTAAAAATTTAATAAGGAGGATAATGTATGTTGGATCAACGATTGGATCAACGAGAAGATTTCTATTTATATACCGGGATTTTACCCGGGATGATGGTTCCTCCAAAAGTAATTTATTTGAGACGGAAAGAAGTTTGTCCTCGGAAGAATTGTGAGTTTGGAAAAGATTGCAAGGGGCTTGAGCATGGCAGAGTTACTAAAATGGAGTGTAATTTATGGGAATTAATCAGGATGTATGGAGGAGGTGAAAAATGAATAAAAGATTGAAAGGATTACAAAAAAAAGACAAAGACAAGTGGGTTATGTCTCCTGAATTGAAAAAAGCCGCAAAGTCTTTTCTTAAAAATAATAAAGATGTCTTAGACAAAGCGGTTCTGAACTTGAAAAATCGTCCTAATGTCGATGATTACAACGACTAAATGAGATGAATAATTTAAGGGTGGCGAAAGCCGCCCTTTTTTATTAGAATTATGATATGTATCAACCCGTTATCGGTTTAGAAATTCACGTGGAATTAAAAACCAAAACAAAGATGTTTTGCGGCTGTTTAAACGACCCCGATGAAAAGCATCCGAATATCAATGTTTGCCCGATTTGTCTGGCTCATCCCGGCACTTTGCCGACCATTAATAAAAAAGCCGTGGAAGCGGTTTTGAAATTGGGTTTGGCTTTAAATTCTCAAATTCCGGAAGTAAGTAAATTTGACCGTAAAAATTATTTTTATCCAGACTTGCCGAAAGGTTATCAAATTTCTCAGTATGACCAGCCGTTGGTTTTAGAGGGTGAATTAAACAACATTAGATTGAGGAGAATACATTTGGAAGAAGACACGGCCAGTTTAATTCACGGCGAAAAGGGAGAAAGTTTGGTTGATTTTAATCGTGCCGGCATTCCTTTAATGGAATTGGTGACAGAGCCGGTGATAAAAAGCGGCGAGCAAGCGGTTGAATTTGCCAAAGAGCTTCAATTGATTTTACGGTATTTGGAAATTTCCGACGCGGATATGGAGCGCGGACAAATGCGGATAGAAGCGAATATTTCGGTCAGCAAAAATTCCGAGTTGGGGACAAAGGTGGAAGTAAAAAATCTCAATTCTTTCCGTTCCGTCAAAGAGGCGATTGATTACGAAATCAAGCGGCAGGAACAAGCGCTGGAAAAAGGCGGGAAAATAAAACATGAAACGCGCGGCTGGGATGAAAACGGCCGTAAAACCGAGCATCAGCGCGCCAAAGAAGAAGCCCACGACTATCGCTATTTTCCCGAACCGGATTTGCCGCCGATGGATTTTTCAAAATCGGATTTTGTAGATTTTAAAGAATTGGAAATTTCCATTCCGGAATTGCCGGCGCAAAAGCGCGAAAGATTCATTAAAGAATTTTCCTTAAAATCGGAGCAGGCGGAAATTTTAATCGAGGATAAAAATCTAGCTCAATATTTCGAAGATTCGGTTTCAGAATTATTAACGGAAATTCCAGGCAACGACAAAAATAAAAATATCCAGTTGCTTTTCAATTACCTTGCCAGCGATATCAAAGGAATGGCTAATGAGGCGGGAATAACGATGAAAGATTTGAAAATTACGCCGGAAAATTTCGCCGACCTGGTGACTTTGATAATTAAGGGCGAAATTTCCAGCCGTCTTGCCAAAGACATATTAAAAGAAATGAATTCCACCGGCCTTGACCCGCGGCAGATTATCAAAGAAAAAGGATTAAGCCAGATTTCCGACGAGGAAGTCATTCAAAAAGCGATAAAAGAAGCGGTTGAAGAAAATCCGGTTGCCGCGGGGGATTATAAAAAAGGCAAACAAAACGCTTTGCAGTTTTTAATCGGTCAGACGATGAAAAAACTCAAAGGCCAAGCCAATCCCGGCATATTGCGAAAGCTTTTTGAGGATTATCTATCCAGATGATTTTTTTGTCTTTTTTGAACCAGGTTATCTGGCGTTTGGCGTATCTCCAGGTGTTTTTTTTAATTAAAGCCGTTGTTTCATCGAGCGAGACTTTCCCCTGAAGATAGTTAATGATTTCTCTGTAGCCAATGGCGTCAAAAGCCGGAATGTCGAAAGGATATTTTTTAATTAAATTTTTAACTTCTTTTATTAAGCCGTTTTTGAGTATTTTATCCGCTCGCTTATTGATTTTTTCGCGCAGCTTTTCTTTTGGCAGAGAGATGCCGATTTTCAGACAATTAAACAATTTTTTGCCTGATTTTCTTTGTTGAGAAAACGGTTTTTCGGTTTTTAAGGTTATTTCCAGCGCCCGGACGATTCTTCTGGGATTTTTTGAATCAATAATATAGGCCGCTTCGGGGTCAAGTTCAATCAGTTTTTGATAAAGATAATCAAGTCCTTTTGATTTTAATTCTTTTTCCAGTTTTTCCCGGAGTTGAAAATCGGGTTTTACTTCGGGGATTTCAAGATTATCCGCGATAGTTTTGATGTAAAGGCCCGTGCCGCCGACCAAGACAGGAATTTTATTTTTGGCCAAAACCATTTTAATCGCTTTCAGGCAGTCTTTTTTATATTGGGCAACGGTATAATTTTCATCGGGATTTTTGATGTCAATAAGGTGATGAGGGATTTTTCTTATTTCCGTTTTCGCCGGTTTGGCGGTGCCGATGTCCATACCGCGGTAAATTTGCCGCGAGTCCGCGGAAATTATCTCGCTGTTGAATTTTCCGGCTATTTTTATCGCTAAATCGGATTTTCCCGAAGCAGTCGGCCCGACAATAACGATGATTTTTGGTTTTCTTGGGCGGGGGGTTGACATAATAATTTTAATATGCTATCTTATTTTTAGCACTAAATCAAATCAAAGGAGGAAAATATGGGGATAGAGATGGTTGTAATTGGAACAATCAGACGGGTTTTAACATTCGCATTGTTTGTCAATCTGAATGGTAAAAAGCATAAAGAGGAGAAGAGGTTTCTCATAGTTGATAAGGACAGAGCCGTCATCGGCGCATACGAGCCCGGGCTCGGCACCATGTCCATCGAACAGCTCGAGCTGGAGAAAAAGGGGGACTATGTGACCTCCTTGCCCCACAGCAAAATCGGTGCGTCTATGGATATCGGAAAGGATTACTATCTGGTTATGCGCCGCGCCGCCCAATCCTAAAAGGAGGTGAAAGATGGCAAATGTTGTCTCTTGCGGGACTCTTAAAATCAAAAGACGTCCGAGAAGGCAGAAAAAGCCTCATCCCCGCAAAAAAAAGAGTTGATAAAGTCCAATAAAATCTGATAAGGATATAAAGTAATTTGTAAGTTCGCCCAAGGGAGCATATCTCTTGGGCGTTTTTTTATTTTTTATCTTTAATTTCTTTTTTAATCTGCTCCAGAAATTTTTCTAAATTCATAACATTTTGTTCTCTCTTTCTGGAACGGACAGCTACGGTGTTTGTTTGAACTTCTTTTTCGCCAATGATCAGAATATAAGGAATTTTTTGAAGTTCGGATTCGCGGATGCGTTTGCCCAAAGTTTCGTTGCTTGGCGCAAGTTCGGCTGAAACGCCGTTATTTTTTAATTCCGTTAAAATTTTTTGAGCGTAATTGTCTTGTTTTTCGCTTATTGCAAGAATTTTCACTTGGATCGGCGCCAGCCAAAGCGGCAGATTGCCGCAGGTTTTCTCGATGAGAAAAGCAAAAAATCGGTCAAATGAACCGAAAATCGCGCGATGGATAATAATAGCCGGTTTTTCTTTCCCGTCTTTGCCGATGTAATTCAGATTGAATTTTGGCGCGGAATAATAATCAACCTGAATGGTGGCGATAGTGTCTTCTTTTCCCCAGATGTCTTTTATCTGGATGTCGATTTTCGGGCCGTAAAACGAGGCTTCGCCGACGGCTTCGATGAATTTATGTCCGGCATTTTTCAACGCTTTTTCCAAAACCAACGCGCCTCTTTGCCACATTTTTTTATTTTTGACATCGCCGAATTTTTCTTTGTTTTTGAAATCCGGCAATGAAAGGCGATACCAATAATCATTGATATTGAAATCGTCAAAAACTCTTTTATGGAGCTTCAAGATAGAAACAATTTCATTTTCCAGATTTTCTTCATATGTGTAAACATGGGCGTCATTTTGAGTAAATCCGCGCACCCGAATTAAGCCCGACAAGACGCCGGAGCGTTCATGGCGATAAACGGTGCCGAATTCCGCCAGCCGCAGGGGCAGTTCCCTATAACTTCTTTTGTGATGTTTGTAAATTGAGTGATGGTGCGGACAATTCATCGGCTTGAGATAATATTTTTCATTGTCAATCGCAATCGGCGCGTACATATCTTCTTTGTAATGAGCCAAATGCCCGGATTTTTTATATAAATCTTCTTTGGCAATGTGCGAAGTCAGAATGTGCAAGTAGCCGTTTTGTTCTTCCAAATCATAAATGTAGTTTTCCAATTTTCGCCTTATGGAATATCCTTTTGGCAGCCACAAGGGAAGACCCTTGCCGATTTCTTCGTCAATCATAAAAAATTCCAAACGTTCGCCGAGATTCCGATGGTCGCAACGCTCGGCCTCCGAAAGTTTTTTTTCATACTCCGCCAATTCATTTCTGGTTTCAAAAGCCGCGCCGTAGATTCTGGTAAGCATCGGATTTTTTTCGCTGCCGCGCCAGTAAGCGCCGGCGAGTTTTGTCAATTTGAAGGCATTGGGGTCGATTTCGGAAGTTGATTTAATGTGAGGTCCAACGCATAAATCCGAGAATTTAGCGGTTTTATAAACGGTTAATGGTTTTTTGCCGGTTTTTTGGAGTTCTTTAGCGAGTTCTAATTTATACGGTTGGTTTTTAAAAAGTTTTTTTACCGCAACAGTGGAAATAATTTCTTTTTTGAATTGCAGATTTTGCTTGATTAACTCGCGCATTCGATTTTCCAATTTCGGCAGATCTTCGGGCGATAAGGAAATATCGCCGAAATCATAATAAAAGCCGTTTTCAATAACCGGACCGATGCCGAGTTTGGCTTTGGGGAATTTTTCCAAAACCGCCATTGCCAGCAAGTGAGCAAGCGAATGGCGGATTTTTTCCAAATGTTTTTCGTTTCGCATGTTTATTTTTAATAATAGCATAATTTTTGAAAATTGCGAATTGAGGGGTTGATTGTTTGGGATATTTATTGTATACTAATTTCAGTAATTTTTGGATTAAAATTAAAATAAGAATGTTGGAGAGAATACAAAAACCTTAAATTAAAGGAGGTTGCCATGGGAAGACATATTCGTTTTTTTGAGGATATTTCAGATTTAATGAGAGCAGGGGCAGAGGTTGAGGTAGGAGAAATTTTCCCCGAAGAGATTGAAGACGAAGAAAGAATTGGGGGCAAAAGAAATTTTATCTCCATCGAAGAAATCCCCGATGAGAATTCAGACCCCCTCGACATTTTGTTGAGGATGGAAGAGGCGCGCTCATATTTTTTGATTCCAAATAAACAGATTCCAGAGAAACAGGCCCCGGAGAAATACAAGTTATTTTCCCGAGAAAACCTGAAGCCGTTTTTTCTTGAAAAAGATGAAAAGCCGGATTTCGCTCCGGAAGACATTTTTTCTTCGTCGGTGGGAGTAAGAGCCGAAAGGAAAGCCTTGAATCACAAAAAAAGACTCAAGGGGAAAGGGAGAAAAAGATAATTCGTAGTATAAAATTGTTGTAGTGGGGGCGATATATTCGTCCCCATTTTTATAACTCCATCGCGCTTTGAACAATGAGTTTCGGCTCGTCGTCTTTCCACGACAATCGTCCTTCAACAATTAAAATTTTATTTTCCTGCCACAAGGCGGGATTTTTTGAAAAAGTATCGGAAAAAATCAATACTTCCATATTGTCGTTTGAATCTTCGATTTTGGCGAAAATCATCGGCTGGCCGTTTTTAGTGACAATTTTCTGGATTTTAGTAATCACGCCGGCGATACGATAAACGCCGCCAATCTCTTTTTTGCCGCTCATCAATCCGAAAAGTTTCGGGTCTTTCATGGTTTTAATTTCTTTAATCGGCTTGATTTTTTTTATTTTAAGGACATCAATATATTCTTTCATGGGATGGTCGGAAATATACAAGCCGACCAGTTCTTTTTCCCAAAGCAGTTTTTCTTTGTTGGAAGCCGCCGGAGCGGGTTTTAATTTTAAAGAAGCAATGGCATAATCCGAGCCGAAAAGGCTGTTTTGGGAAGAAATAGCCGCTTTTCTGGCATTCTGGCTGAAAGCCAGAATTTCTTCAATATTGGACAAGAGCGCGCCCCTTTCAATATCCAGCGAATCAAAAACTCCGGCTTTAATCGAACTTTCCAGGGATTTTTTGTTTAAATCTTTGTGGCGCGCCCGGTTCAGAAAATCAGCGAAATTTTGAAAAGAGCCGTTTCTGATTCTTTCTTCGATAATCGCTTCCACGACGGCGGCGCCGACATTTTTAATCGCTAAAAGTCCGAAGCGGATATTTTTTTCTTCCGGCGCGAAATTGACGAAACTTTTGTTGATATCCGGCGGCAGAACTTGAACGCCGATTTTTTTAGCTTCATCAATTAGAAATGAAATTCTTTCCACATCGCCGCTTTCGGCGTTAAATAAAGATGTCATGAATTCAACGGGATAATGGGCTTTAAGATAAGCGGTTTGATAGCTGATTAAGGCGTAGCAGACGGCATGACTTCTGTTAAATCCGTATCGGGCGAAAGGCGGAAACAATTCCCAGATGGCTTCGGCGGTTTTTTGCTCAATGCCGTTTTTCAGCATTCCATTTATCAGTTTTTCTTTTTGGGCGTCCAGGAGGGATTTTATTTTCTTGCCGATAGCTTTGCGCAGAGTGTCGGCTTCGGACAGGGTAAAGCCGGCCAAATCCCGGGCGATTCGCATCATTTGTTCCTGATAAACGCCGATGCCGTAAGTTTTTTCAAAAATCGGCTCAAGTTTTGGATGAAGATGGGAAATTTTTTCAAGACCGTGTTTTCTTTTAACGTATTTCGGAATAAGTTCCATCGGGCCGGGCCGGTAAAGGGCGACCATCGCGACAATATCTTCAAATTCCGTCGGCTTCAATTCTTTCAGCCATCGCCGCATGCCGTCGGATTCAAACTGAAAGACCGAAACCGTCTCGCCTTTTTGGAATAACTCAAAAGTTTTTTTGTTATCAAGCGGAATTTTGGCAATGTCGACTTCCTCGTTTTTCATTTCTTTAATAAGCCGGACGGTTTCTTCGATAATGGTTAGATTTTTCAATCCCAAAAAATCCATTTTTAAAAGGCCCAAATCTTCAACACTTTCCATTTCAAATTGAGTGATGATAATGTTTTGATTTTGGGGCGCGTATTGAAGCGGCGTGTAATTTGTCAGCGGTTCCTTGGAAATGACGATGCCGCAAGCGTGAACCGAAGCGTGGCGAGCCACGCCCTCAAGGTGTTTTGCCGCGTCGATGATTTTTTGGGCGTCGTGATTGCTACTGTACAGAGCGTTTAATTCTTTGATGTTTTCCATCGCTTCGGTCAGATTTTGATTAAAAGGAATCAGTTTGGCTATTTGGTCGCCCAGGGCGTAGGGGAAATCCATAGCGCGAGTGGCGTCTCTAATAGCGGCCCGGGCCGCCATTGTTCCGAAGGTGATGATTTGCGCCACTTTGTTTTCGCCATATTTTTGCCGGACATAGGCGAAAATTTCGTCCCGCCGGCTGTCGGCAAAATCAATGTCAATATCCGGCATCGCGATTCTTTCCGGATTCAAAAATCTTTCGAAAAGCAAGTCGTATTTTAACGGGTCAACGCCGGTGATTCCCAAAACATAAGAAACTAAACTGCCGGCTGCCGAGCCGCGGCCGGGTCCGACCGCAATACCGCGTTCTTTGGCCCAATTGACGATATCTTGGACAATCAAAAAATAATCGGCAAAATTGGTTTTTTCAATGACATCAAGTTCGTGTTTCAGGCGTTCTTTCAATTTTTCGTCCGGATTCGGAAATTTTTCCGGAAGTTTTTCCGCTATCAATTTTTCCAAATACTGGTTGGCGTTGACGGATTTTTCAAGAGGGAAAGACGGCAAAAGAATTTGTCCGAGTTTAATATTGACATTGCAGCGTTCGGCGATTTTTGCCGTGTTTTCAACGGCTTCGGGGAAATCTTCGAATAATTTCGTTGCTTCTTCGGCTGAAAACATTGAAAAATCGTCGATTTTGAGCGTCAGCCGGTCGTCATCGCTTAATTTATTGCCGGTTTGCACCGCCAGTAAAATATCCTGATATTGGGCGTCTTCGGGCCTGATATAATGGATGTCTTGAGTGGCGACAAGGGGGATGCCGGTTTGGCGGGAAATTTTTGTTATTTCTTTTTTGACTTTGACGACTTCCGGGATATTGGGGTGTTCGCCGATTTCAAGAAAAAAATTTCCATTGCCGAAAATTTCGGAATATTCTTTGACGACTTTTTCGGCTTCCTCAAAATTTTCCCGCAAAATAAGCTGGGGAATTTCTCCTCTGGGACAGCCGCTTAAAGCGATAAGCCCCTCGCGATGTTGTTTTAAGAGTTCTTTGTCTACCCGCGGTTTGTAATAGAATCCTTCCAGATTGGCTTTGGTGACCAATTGAATCAGATTTTGCCAGCCGGCGTTGTTTTCCGCCAAAAGTGTCAAATGAAAATATTTGTCGTTGTTTTTGCCGGCTTCTTTGTCGAATCGGCTGGCCGGCGCCACATAAATTTCCGTTCCTAAAATTGGCTTAATTCCTTCTTTAAGCGCTTTTTTATAAAATTCAATTGCGCCGTAAAGATTGCCGTGGTCCGTTAGAGCCAGAGCTTCCATTTTCAGTTCTTTGGCGCGGCCGATAAGGTCGTCAATTTTAGCCAAGCCGTCTAACAGAGAATAATGGCTATGAGTATGGAGGTGAACGAATTTCATAATTCATATATTACTATAAAGTTAAAGAGGATTAAAACAAATAGGGAACTTGAGAAAACGCCGATAATCTTATAGAATTGAATATGTCAAAAGTTTTCATTACGCGAAAAATTCCGGAAGCTGGCGCAAAATTATTAAAAGAGAAGGGTTGCGAAGTCGATATCAGCGCTAAAGACGGGGTTTTGACCAAAGAAGAATTGATGTTCGCGCTTCGCGGCAAAAAATACGATGCCGTGCTTTGCCTTTTAACCGATAAAATCGACGGAGATGTTTTTGAATCCGCCGGGTCGCAGTGTAAAATTTTTGCAAATTTTGCCGTTGGTTTTGACAATATTGATTTGGCGACTGCCAAAGAAAAAGGAATATTGATAACGAATACGCCGGGGGTGCTGACGGAAACCGTGGCAGAACATACTTTTGCCTTAGTGCTGGCCATAGCTCATCGAATCGCCGAATCCGACCGTTTTACCCGTAACGGGAAATATGTGGGTTGGCAGCCGATGCTTTTTTTGGGGACAGACGTTTCCAGAAAAACGTTGGGAATTGTCGGTTTGGGGAGAATCGGTTCGCGGGTGGCTTATCACGCGGGCAAGGGATTCGAAATGAAGATTTTATATTATGACCCGAAGCCTAATCCGGCTTTTGAAAAAGAATTCGGAGCGCGATTCGTTGATTTAGAAACTCTTCTTAAGGAATCTGATTTTATTTCCATTCACGTGCCGCTCTTGCCGGAGACCCGCCATTTAATCGGAGAAAATCAATTAAAAATGATGAAAAAAAACGCTTATCTGATAAATACTTCCCGCGGCCCGATTATAGACGAAAAAGCTTTGGTTCAAGCGCTGAAAGAAAATTGGATTCGCGGCGCGGCTTTGGATGTTTATGAAAACGAGCCGGCTTTAGCGCCCGGTTTGGCGGAATTGGACAACGTTATTTTAACTTCCCATATTGCTTCGGCCACCGAAGAAACGCGGGCAAAAATGTCCGAATTGGCGGCAACGAATATCATTGAAGCGCTTGAAGGCAGAATGCCGCCGAATTTGGTCAAATAACATGGTTTTTATCTACATCTTTAATCGTTTTCTTTATCGCATTAAGGAATTTTTCCGTCATTGGTACGTTAAAAGTTTTTTTATTTACACCCATTTCGTTATTTCTTTGCTGGAAAAAATTGACCGTTATTTCGCTTTCAAAATAACTTTGCGCCATCTTTTTGTCCCCCTGTATCTTGACAGGAGCGTTATCGGTTATATCTTGGGCTTTATTTTCAGGCTGGGAAGGTTGATTTTTGGAGGGACGGTTTATTTGTTGATTATTCCGGCGGCCGTATTTTTTTATCTTGTTTGGCTGGGAATACCGTTTTATGTCGGCTATCGGATAATTTTTGATTATGTTGGACTTGGACCTCAAAAATTTATCTTTTTCTGAGCCGCGGCTTCAATTTAGCGCTGTTTCGCGTTTTTTGATACGGCTGGTTTGTTATTCTTTTTACGCGGTTTTGGCGGTTTCAGCCGTCACTTTTCTGCTTTCCGATATCGAGCGGCTTTTTTGGTCGGGAATTTTAATTTCTCTTTTTTTAGCCGATCGTTTGAGACATCGCGGCGAGGCCGAAAGGTCAACCGTTGAATTATTGCGGCATTTGCCGAGATTAAACCGCCGCAAGGAAAATATTTTCAGCGCCGAAATCCGCAACACCGCTTATTATCTGATGCCATCAAGTCTTTCCGTGTTGGAAAGAGCCCAGGATAAAACCTTGATTCTCGGCGGAGATTTTTATCTCTATCTGGTGAAATTTTTAATTCAATTGCCAGAAGTAAAAAAGGGATTATTGCGGATGGATGTCCAAATAGACGATTTTGGGCAAAAAATTGAAGAGTTTATCGAGTCCGGAGAAAACAGAAAAATAAAAATTTCCAAGGAAGATTGTTTGAAAAATATAGAAATAATCGTCAAGTCGGCTTTTTTGTCGGCCCTCGACTCGAAAAATTCTTTTATCGAACCGGTTAATTTATTTGCGGCGTTTGAAAACGCCGGTAGCCTGATCGTTAACAGGCTTTTTAATATATTCGATATCAATCCGGCTGATTTGGAATACGCCATTATTTTCAGCCGTTATGGAAGTTTTTGGAGCCGATTGCCGAAAACTCTCGGCGGATTTATTTCTCAACCGCGCCGATTAAGGCATCGGGTGATGAATCGCGCCTGGACTAGCCGTCCAACGCCGACACTCGACGCTTTTGGCGTTGATTACACCGATTTGGCGCGTTCAAGAGAAATCGGTTTTTTAATCGGTCATCAGCAGGAATATGATCGGTTGGTTGATGTTTTGTCGCGGCCAACCAAACCTAACGCTTTGCTGGTCGGCGAACCGGGCAGCGGCAAAGAAGCTGTTGTCAAGTCATTGGCTTTCGCCCTGATTAAAGACGAAGTGCCGGAAGCGATTTTTGACAAACGTCTGGTGTCTTTGGAAATCGGCCGTTTGGTTTCCGGCGCGAAAACCGAAGAAATTTCGAGCCGTTTGAATAAAATTGTTGAAGAAATAATTATCAGCGACAATGTCATTCTTTATATTCCCGATATCCATAATCTGGCTAAAACTTCCAGTGAAGGAGTGATGAGCGCGGCTGATATTCTGATGCCGATTGTCAGCAATGACGCTTTTCCGCTTATCGGTGCCGCTTATTCGAGGGAGTTTAAGCAATTTATCGAGCCGTTAAGCGATTTTTCAAATGCTTTTGAAATCATCCGAATTGAAGAAATTTCCGAAGCTGAAGCCGTAAAAATATTGACTTACGAGAGTTTAATTTTGGAAAAGCAATATAAACTGACCATTAGTTTCGGCGCCATAAAACAAGCGGCGTTATTGGCTCATAAATATTTCCGGCAGAAATTATTGCCCTCAAGCGCCGAGGACTTGCTCAAAGAATCATTGGCTTACGCGAGTCAGCGCGGAGACAAACTGCTTCAAGCAGATGATGTTATTGCGGTGGCGGAGAGGAAAATCAACGTGCCGCTTCACGCGCCGGGAAAAGGAGAGGCGGAGAAATTGCTCAATCTTGAGGATTCAATCCATCAATTTTTAATAGACCAGGAAACGGCGGTTTCGGCAGTAGCTCGGGCTTTAAGGGAATATCGCAGCGGTTTGTCCCGTAAGGGAGGGCCGATCGCCGCGTTTTTGTTCGTGGGGCCGACCGGCGTCGGCAAGACCGAATTGTCAAAAATTCTAGCGAAAATCCAGTTCGGCTCCGAAGCCGCGATGGTTCGTTTTGATATGTCCGAATATCAAACTCGGGAAAGCATTTCAAGATTTATCGGCTCAAGCGACGCTCAAATCGCCGGCGCTCTAACAGAAGCGATTATTCAAAAGCCTTATAGTTTGATTTTGCTTGATGAGTTTGAAAAAGCCCATCCGGATATTTTGAATTTGTTTTTGCAGGTTTTTGACGACGGCCGCTTGACCGACAGTTTGAACAGAACGGTTGATTTCACCAATACAATTATCATCGCCACCTCCAATGCCCATTCCAATTTCATTAAAGAACAAATTGAAGCCGGAGAGAAAATCGAAAAAATCGGGGAAGAATTAAAGAAAAAACTCACCGAATATTTTAAGCCGGAGTTGCTGAACCGCTTTTCCCAGATTGTGGTTTTCAAAAATCTTTCAGCAGTCGACATTGAAGCCATCGCGCGACTCCAATTAAAATCTTTGGCAAAAATTCTTGAAGAAACAAATGGCATCGGCTTGGATTTTGACGAAGCAACGGTAAAAAAAATCGCGGAACTCGGCTATGATCCGGTTTTCGGCGCCCGGCCTTTGCGCGGCGTGATTTCGGAAAAATTGAGGAGTCCTTTGGCGGAAAAAATTTTAAGAAGAGAAATTGTCAAAGGCAACAGCGTCAGAATTGTTTTGGAAGACGAGGGGATAAAGTTTATAGTCGGTTGAAAATATTGATTTCTCGCCGCATTTGTGATAATCTGATTTGAATCAAAAGGCATTTAATTGTTTTTTTGTTTTTTTAATAAATTAAAAAGGAGGAAATAAATGGAGGGGGCGAAAAAAACAGATAAGAGAGTGCTCATAGTTGATGATGAAGAAAGCCTTAGGGTAGGGCTTTCTTATCTCATTAAGGAGAATATCGGCGGCTATGAAGTATTAATTGCCGACAGCGCCGAAAAAGCGATTGAGATTTTATTCTCAGGGGAGAAGATAGACATACTCCTGACTGATTTCAGGTTTCGACTGAAGGGGAAAAACGGCATTGAATTAATCTGCTATACCAAAATTCAGTACCCCTTCATTATCAGGGCGATTTTGATGTCCGACTTTATCAACGAAATAGACGAAAGAATCGCTAAAGAAGCAGGAGTCGATGATATTCTTCGCAAGCCCTTTTCACTCGATGTATTGGAAGGAGCTTTAAGGGGACTGTTGCCTGCCAATTTATGAAGTTTACGAAACTGATTTTGGCGCCATTTTTAATTAGAATGGTGCCTTTTTATTTTATTCAATTAAAAATATAATTATCTAAAAGAGTATGCTTAACCAGGAAATAGCCAAAATTTTTTATCAGATCGCTCAATATCTTGAAATTGAGGGCGTTGCTTTCAAGCCGCAGGCGTATGAGAAGGTGGCAATGAATTTGGAAATATTAAGCGAGAATATTTCCGACATTTATAGAAAAGGCGGACTTGGGGCGTTGGAACAGATTCCCGGCATCGGCAAAAGTATAGCGGAAAAAATCGAGGAATATATGAAAACCGGAAAAATCAAAGAATACGAGAAATTAAAAAAGAAAATTCCGGTTAATATCGAAGAATTAACGGCGGTTGAGGGAATCGGTCCCAAGAAAATCAAAATTTTATATCAGAAATTAAAGATTAAAAATCTGAAAGACCTGGAAAAAGCCGCCAAAGCCCGTAAAATCGCGCCCCTATTCGGTTTCGGCGAAAAAACCGAAAAAAATATTTTGGAAGGCATAGAATTTTTGAAGCGAAGCAGGGGGAGATTTTTGCTTGGAGAGATTTTGCCGACAGTGGAAGAAATAATCAGGAAACTGGAAAAATTAAAAGAAGTGAAAATAATTTCGCCGGCCGGTTCGGTCAGAAGAATGAAAGAAACCGTCGGCGATGTTGATATTTTGGCGATTGTCGAAAATCCCGAAAGAATTATGGATTATTTCGTTTCTTTGCCGGAAGTTGTAAAAATTTGGAGTAAAGGACCGACAAAAGCGTCAGTAAGGATGTCTCGGGGGTTTGATATTGATTTGCGGGTTTTGCCGGAAAAAAGTTTTGGTTCGGCGCTTCAATATTTCACCGGTTCAAAAGAACATAACATCGCGTTGCGGAAAATAGCCATTGATAAGGGATTGAAATTGTCCGAATACGGCCTTTTCAAGCGGACATCCGCCGGCTGGCGGATGATTGCCGGCGAAACAGAAGAAGAAATTTACGAAAAATTAGGGCTTAAATTGATTCCGCCGGAGATGCGGGAAAATTCCGGAGAAATTGAAGCGGCTTTGGCGGGAAAATTGCCGAGAATAATCGGTTATGGCGATATTTTAGGGGATTTGCACGTTCATTCGGATTGGAACGGCGGCAAGAATTCAATCGAAGAATTGGCCAAAGTGGCGATGGCAATGGGCTATCAATATATCGGCATTTCCGACCACACAAAATTTCTGGCAATTGAACACGGGCTTGATGAAAAAAAATTGGAAAAGCGGAATAAAGAAATAGACAGGTTGAATGTCAAATTTAAAAGTCAGTTGTCAGGGGTCAGGGGTCAAATGTTTAGTATTTTAAAGGGTTGCGAAGCCAATATAATGGCCGACGGCTCGATTGATATAAAAGACAAGGCTTTGGCAAAATTGGATTATGTAATTGCCGGCGTTCATTCGCAGATGAAAATGCCCAAAGAAAAAATGACCGAAAGAATCATTAAGGCAATGGGAAATCCTCATGTTGATATAATTTCCCATCCGACCGGTCGGCTTATCGGCAGGCGCGACGAATATGAAATTGATTTTGACAAGATTTTGAAAGTTGCCGGAGAAACCGGCACGGTTTTGGAAATCAACGCTAATCCGCATAGATTGGATTTGAAAGATGTTAATATCAGGAAAGCCAAAAAAGCTGGCGTAAAATTGGTTATCAATAGCGATGCCCACCATAAAGACCAATTGAATCTTATGGAGTATGGCGTTAATCAAGCTTGCCGCGGCTGGGCCGAGAAAAATGATATTGTTAATTGCTGGCCGGCGAAGAAGATGTTAAAAATGTTAAAATAAAATTATGCCAAAAGAAATATCCGCCGGTATAATAATTTATCACAAAACAAGAGAGGGAATAAAATTTTTACTGCTTTATCACGGCGGCAGTTATTGGAATTTCCCCAAAGGAAAAATCGAAAAAGAAGAAAAAAGTTTTCAGGCCGCTTTAAGGGAAATTAGGGAAGAAACGGGATTGGGGCAGGGAGACCTTAAATTCAAAAGCAATTTTAAGGTTTACGAAAAATTCACTTTTTGGCGCCGCATTGTAAATAAAAATGTTAAGGTTTTTAAAATTGTGATTTTTTATTTAGCCGAGACAAAGAATCCGATAATTAAGATTTCCAAAGAACACAACGGTTATGGCTGGTTTACTCATCGGGAAGCAATTAAGATTTTAGAAAAATACAAAGACAGCCAGAAGGTTCTAACACAAGCATGCGATTTCCTTCGAAAAGGAAGACCTATTTGATTTTTTCAATTACTTTTCCAAAAACTTTTGGTTCGGTTTTAGCCAAGTCAGCTAAAATTTTTCTGTCCAGAATTATATTTTGTTTTTTCAGGCCGGCGATAAGCCTGCTGTAAGTTAAGCCGGCATTTCTTGCGCCGGCGTTAATTTGAACATTCCAGAGCGCCCGGTAATCCCGTTTTTTTTCTTTTCGGCCCCGAAAAGCGTGCGTCCAAGCGTGAAGTAGGGCTTCTTTAGCCGCCCGTTCTTTGGACTTTCTTCCCCAGCGGAAACCCTTGGTGTATTTCAGGATTTTTCTTCTTTTTTTGGTTGCGATTTTGCCGCGTTTAACCCTGGTCATAATTATAAATATTTTTTTACAATTTTTTTGCTTAAATCGTCAATTCCGCGTATTTTTTTTCTGCGGTTAAGCTGCGCGCCTCTTTTTTTGGCGCGAAAATGGTCTTGACCCATTGCTCTCCTTATAACTTTCCCGGTTTTGGTTATTCTAATGCGATTGGAAACAGATTTTTTCATTTCTTGGTGATTTGTGTTATTAATCCTCTTCCGCCGAATCGCGGCTCCATGGTGATTTTACATTCCGTAGGAATCATTTTTAAAAATTCGTTTAATTTTTGGAAAGCCCATGTTCGGTTGTATTTTTCTCGTCCCCTCAAAGTCAGCATAATTTCCACTTTATTGCCCTCGGCTAAAAATTCCTCTATTTTTCTGACCTTGGTTTCTAAGTCATTTTTGGCTTCCCGGGCGCTTATCTGAACTTGCTTTAATTCGCTTATCTTCTGCGACGCTTTTTGTTTCTTTAATTCTTTTTCTCTCTGGTAGCGGAATTTGTCAAAACTGATTATTTTGGCGACTGGCGGCTTAGCGGTCGGCACGACCTCAATCAAGTCCAATGTTTTATCCTGCGCCAATTTTAATGCCGCCTCAAGCGGCATAATCCCCAGATTCTTTCCTTCCTCGTCCAACACTCTCAGTTCGGGTGATTTTATTTGATTGTTTATTTTATATTGCTGAATAATATCTTTGATTTAGTGGAAGCGAGCGGAATTGAACCGCTGTCCAAAGATTATCGGAAAAAATTTCTACAGGCTTATCCGCCTTTGGCGGAGATTTTTGCTCCTTATTTGTCTCCGGATATCGGAGCGTTTTTCCAGAGTTTGCCCAATTATTACACCGGTTGTCCCTTATTAGGCGTCAGGGGCCGATGGCTTCGGCGATTTATGCAAACGCCGGAGCAAAAGCCAAATTTTTGTTGGCAGTTATTTTGTTTTGATTGGATTAATGAGACAATCGGCTCAGCCTGCGGTTTTATCGGAAAAATCTTTGTCGAAGCCTAGCGCTCCCGTTGTATTTCCCTTCCAATTTCTCTTTTTCTGATCAATTCTCTTTTGTCTGCTTTTTTTCGGCTTTTTCCCAAACAGATTTCTATCTTTATTTTCGAGTTTTTAGTATAAATCTTTAAAGGCATCAAAGTCAAGCCTTTTTCATGGATGCGGCCAATAAGGTTTTTAATTTCCGATTTTTTGAGAAGCAGTCGGCGGTTTCGTTTTGAATTATAATCAAGCGGCGCGTTTTTTGGCTGATAGGGCGGAATATCGGCGTTTATCAGCCAAGCTTCGTTGTTTCGGATAATGGCATAAGAACCGACAAGATTTATTCTTCCGGATTTTATGGACTTAACTTCAAACCCTTTCAATTCCAAGCCCGCTTCATAAGTTTCAAGGATTTCGTAGTCGAATCTCGCTTTTTTATTTTCCGCGATTATTGGCATAAATTAAGTATAACTTATCCAGAAATTTTAGAAATAAAAAAGGGGCGTTAGTTTCGCCCCTATGGAATAAGATGATTTATGTACTACCCAAAAGCCTCCAGAAATCTCCCATTTCTCGATCTTGTCTCAGGCATTTTATAAGCCTTGTGTCCAAATAAAAATGGAGGGAGTTTTGTATTTTTTTTATCCATTCCGAATATTCTTCCTTCTTATCATAGACGTCCCTTCCAAGATCCAAAAAATGAATCCGCATATCTCTCAAATTAGCAACACTATTGCCAAGACTGGCAAAAAGCATTGTTATGGCAAAGACATCGCAAAGGAGTTCCCTCATATAGCCGCAATAGGGCACATAGAGGGGTTGTCTTAGCAGCACAAAATGATGTCCTAATTCATGAAATGTCAAGAAATCCAACCACATTTGACAATTCGAAACTGGGAGGATCACGACCCTCTTGCAGGGGGGTTTTTCTCCCCTCTCGCTTAATCTTAAATAAGCTGTCGTCTCTTTCTGCTTAAAATCTGTTATTATCTGAATGTTGCAAATTTCGCAAAGGTTTTTGGCCGACCTTCCTTTAAATTCATCATAAATGTCCAAAAGAACTTTTAAGATTTTCTTTCTGTGGTGTATTCTTTCGTCAAATATCGTTGCCATTTTTCTTTTTCTCCCTATTAAGTTTTAATTTTAATCTTTTTAAATTATAATAAAGTTAAATGATTAAATCAAGAATTATATTTTAAGTATCAAGCATTAAGCATTATAAAAATAAAAAAGGCCTACTCAACATATAAATGTTTTTCGGCCATATTTTTTTAGGATTTTCCCCAAGATTTTTATTTTTTTCTCGGATTTTTTCCGTTTTTTTCTGACCTTCCATCACAATCGGGACATGTTTCGTTTTTGAGATATTTATTTCTCGTAGGCGCAGCGCACATTTTACACCGCACTGCAAGCTCATTTATGAGTAAGGCTACGTCATCGACGCAGGGATCGCCTCCAAAGCGAGATTCTGCATACTTGGAGAAAGGGCGATACTGAAAAAGCATTCGCGCTTCTTCTTTTGTCATGGGTTGTATTACAACGCCGACTCCTCCCTTTATTTCGTAAAATTTAACCACCTTTTCTTCCTCGTATCGTTGTCTGGCATAGTCGATCAATCCTTTGTCAACTGAAAAAAGTTTTATGTGTTTTGGGTCAATAGCTGGGTTCATCTTGCCGCATTCTTCGCACATTTTTCCCTCCTTATTTGATAATTCTTTTTGATGTATTCGTAAAGAATGCCGTCTTTTTTTCTGGAGATTTTTACTAACCCCCTTCTTTCACAGTAAGAGAAGAAATCCTGTATTTTGTATTCTAAGCTCCTTTCTTAATTTCTTAAAGAAGAATTCATTAAGCCCGACTGGTTTTGAAAAACGAGATAAGGTTGTTAAAAGCAATTCCCGTGTCCTTATCACGTTTTTTATAAAACCCTTTGGGGGACCAAAAACATCATAATAAACGTGAGCGATTTCCTTATTAGTAAGATTTTTCTCTCTCATTATCTACCCCTCCTTATTAAGTTTTAATTTCAATCTTTTTAAATTATAATAAAGTTAAATGATTAAGTCAATAATTGAAAATTATCTTAAAAAAGCGATTAAAGAGAATATTGAGATAGAAGTTTTTGTTTCAGAAGGGGAGCAATTCGGACATTATTCGACGAATGTCGCTTTGAAATTGGCGAAAATCAAAAAAGAAAATCCGATGGAAATTGCCGTAAAAATCGCGTCAGATGTCAGACATCGGATGTCAGATGTTTTTAATAAAGTAGAAGTCGCGCCGCCGGGTTTTATAAATTTTTGGCTCAAGCCGGAAGTTTTTCAAAACGAATTAAAAGAAGTTTTAAAGAAAAAAGAGAAGTACGGCAAATCGCAAATTGCAAAGCGTAAAGCGTGTAAAATTCAAATTGAATTTATTTCGGCTAATCCCACTGGTCCCTTGACTCTTGCCAATGGCAGGGGAGGTTTTTTAGGTGATGCTTTAGCTAATATTTTAGAATTTTGCGGATATAAAATTGAGCGGGAATATTATGTAAACGACACCGGCAATCAGATTTTAACGCTGGGAAAATCAATCTTGGCGGCCGGCGGATCCGTTCCATTCGAAGAAAAATTTTATAAAGGAGAGTATGTAAAAAAATGGGCAAAGAAAAATTCAGCGATAGTGAAAAAATACAAAGATAATCCATTAAAAGTGGGGAAATTGGCGGCTAAAGATTTTTTGACCGGAATTAAAAAAGTTCTTCAAAAAGAGGCAAAAATTAGTTTTGACCGCTGGACTTCGGAAAATAAACACATTCACAAAAGAAGTTATATCAAAAAAACGCTGAATATCTTTAAAAAATCCGGTTTGGTTTATGAAAAAGACGGCGCTGTTTGGCTTAAAACTACGAAATTCGGAGATGATAAAGACCGCGTCCTGATTACCGGCGATAATTTTCCGACTTATTTTTTGGCCGATTCCGGCCATTATTTGGAAACCAAAGAGCGGGGTTTTAGCGGGAAAATTGCTATTTGGGGACCGGACCATTTTGGCTATATCAGGCGCATTCAAACGGCGGCGGAAATTATGGGTTTTGAAAATTCCGAAATTATCATTACTCAGGCAGTTCGGTTGATGAGTCAAGGCAAGGAAGTTAAAATGTCCAAAAGGACCGGCGAATTTGTGACTTTTGAAGAATTGATTAAAAAAGTCGGCGTTGACGCGACGCGGTTTTTCTTTTTAATGCATTCGCCGGATTCTCATATGGATTTTAACCTTGATTTGGCAAAAGAAAGGTCTTTGAAAAATCCGGTCTATTATGTTCAATACGCGGCAGTAAGATGTCAAAGTATTTTAAAAAAATCAAAAATCAAAGGCCAAAAACCAAAGGCTAAATATAATTTATTAAATACGCCGGAAGATATAAATTTAATTAGATTACTGGCGCGGTTTTCGGAAGTTGTTGAAGAAGCCGCTGGAAAATTAAACCCGCAGATTTTGGCGCGTTATTCTTTGGATTTGGCGCGGCAGTTTCATAATTTTTATGAGAAAGAGCGAATAATCGGCGAAAATATTGATAAAAATTTATCATTGGCGCGTTTGGAACTGATAAAAGCTGTCCAGGCAGCTTTTAAAAATTTATTCGGACTTTTGGGTATTTCTATGCCGAAGAAGATGTAGAATTGCTGGCCTTGATTTTTTTAGGTTAAATATATACTCTTTTACGGAGTAAAAGAGCTAAAGTGAATTTTTATATGTTCTTCTAAAATTTAATAAAGGAGAGATAAAACATGAAGAAAAAAATCGGTAATGGATTAAAGCCGTTGGAAATGCTTGACCTGAGTAAATGTCAGACAGTCAGCGATATCGTCGATGGTATGTCGCGTTGCGCGTTTGGCGCGCGGATGTTGGGCGAAGTGGCAACGAAGCTGACAGATTGGTGCAGGGAGAGGGAACACCCGTTCATTATCTTTGACGGGAAAAGAGACACCTCGTTATATAGATACCTTATTAAGGAGATGATGGGTTGCGGATTCCATAAGATCATCACTTCTCAAGAGTATAATGAGAGGTATAATGATCGTCGGTATTATGATTACGGCGAGAGATGTGATATTCATCCGGCGCTGGTTGTCGGAATGTATTCTGAAAAACATGCCGACATGCTTTATGCGCGGCATAACGGCACCACGGTCTACATCAATCAGTTTGACTTGGCAAAGCCGGGGCAAGTCAAGGACGGTTATTTCCCGGATGCGGTTTTTTCGGACCCGAGATTTATTATCCCGCTTCTGTGTTTCACTATCAGAGAGCGTTTGACGGGGAAAAAAGGGTCTGTAGCGGAGTTGATCGCGGTTTTACGGCAAGAGCAATTCGGTGGCTTGGCTGATCAAGTGGTTCATGGCGCTGATACTATGCTTGCCATGATGCAGGATCCGAAATGCTTTAGGTTTTTGACGCTTTCCGGCGCTATGACCATCGCGCAAATGTCGCTGGTGATTTGTGAAATGATTGAGCGGGGTATCGCTCAATCAATCACGGCTACGGGCGCGTTGATGGCGCATGGACTGATGCCAGGATTGGGGCTGAAACATTACAAATACAATCCAGCAGATAACGATTTGAAATTGGCAAAGGCGGGGCTTAATCGAGTTACGGATACGTTGGAGCCGGAAACAAACTTTGACCACCTTGATGAAGTTATGAATAAGGTATTGAATCAAATTTCCGGGGAGAAACCGATAAACCCGAGCGAGCTTCATAAAGGAATAGGACGGTATTTGAAAAAAACCTATCCTCAACAGCGCGCAATCATGAAGTCAGCTTTTGAGCATAAAGTTCCGGTTTTTGTTCCAGCATTTGTCGATTCAGAGCTGGGAAATGATGTGTTTGTCTCCAATATCGAGCGAAGGATAGTTGGAAAGTCTCCTATTGTTATGGATATGGAGATAGACTCGATGAAGTTGATGGATATCATGGCGGAGGCGGAACATCCGGCTATCATCTCAATCGGCGGCGGCGTTCCTCGCAACAATGTGCAAAATGTCGCGCCGCTTATGGAGATTTATAACAATCGCCTCGGGTCATTGTTTAAAAAACACCCCGAGCTGAAACGGCCAGTAAAGAAATTTCGTTACGGCTGTCGCATTTGTCCCGATAAGCCGCACATCGGCCATTTGTCGGGATGCACTTACCAGGAAAATATGTCTTGGCGCAAGATGGACCCAAACGGAATGTTTGCGGAAATTCAGGCTGACGCCACCATCGTTTGGCCATTCCTGATTAAATACATCATGGATTGGCAAGACAGAAAGGAAAGATAAAGAAAATATTCAAGCCTTTTGTGGAATTTTCACAGAAGGCTTTTTTTATTGTTTAAAAATTTATAAGATTAAGAAATGAATTTTAAGCTTAATTTTAAAAAATATTCTTTAATTATAATTTGTATTTTTGCCGGAATTATTCTTTTACTAATCGGCAAAGCGCATTTCAGCGAAAATTCTGAAAAAATAATTTTAAATATCGATGGCCGCGATTATACTTTGCTCACCGCGCGCACGGTTTTGCAAAAAACCCGCGGGCTTTCCGGGATTACCGAATTAAAGGGCGCCGATGGTATGATTTTTTATTATAATCTGCCTCAATCCCCGACTTTTTGGAATAAAAACACTCATTTTGATTTAGAACTTGTTTGGATGCGCGATGGCAAAGTTATCGGTCGCGATTTTTTGCCTTCGCAGGATAAAGCGGGTTTAGTCGCTAAATCGCCGTCTTCAGTAGTTGATTGGGTAGTAGAGTTGAAAAAATTATAATTTTTAATGGATATTCTAAAAGCCTCGATATAATGGAGGCTTTTTGATTTTCAGCGTTTAAAATGATATTATTTTTTAATGTTTGATGCTAAAAACTTCAAAAATCTTACCCCTTCGGAAAAAGAAGAAAAAATCTTAAATTTTTGGCAACAAAATAAAACATTCGAAAAATCACTTTTGAAAAAGGCTTCAAGGGGAAGTTTTGTTTTTTACGACGGGCCGCCTTTTGCCAACGGCTTGCCGCACTATGGTCATATTCTGGCCAGCATTATTAAAGATGTTATTCCGCGGTATTGGACGATGAAAGGATATAAAGTGCCGCGCCGCTGGGGCTGGGATTGCCACGGCTTGCCGGTGGAAACCGAGATTGAAAAAGAACTGGGCTTCAAAAGCAAGAAAGACATTGAAAAATTCGGCATTGAAAAATTTAACAAAGCGGCCAAAGACAGCGTGCTTAAATACGCCGATGAATGGAAAAAAATCATTCCCCGGATTGGCCGCTGGGTTGATATGGAAAATGATTATAAAACAATGGATGCTGGTTATACGGAATCTGTCTGGTGGGTTTTTAAAACGCTTTTTGACAAAAAACTTATTTATGAGGGCTATAAATCAATGCATCTTTGCCCGCGATGCGAAACGATTTTATCAAATTTTGAAGTTAGCCAGAATTATAAAGATATTACTGATATTTCCGTTTTTGTTAAATTTGAACTTATTGATGAAAAAAATACTTTTGTTTTGGTATGGACCACGACTCCGTGGACTTTACCGGGAAATGTGGCTTTAGCAATTAACCAAAACATTAAGTATCAAGTAGTAAGTATTAGGGGAGATGATAGCAAGTATATTATTGCTCAAAATAGAGTCGGAGATGTTTTAAAAGACAAGGAATATAAAATATTAAAAGAATTTAAGGGCAAAGATTTAATCGGCAAAGAATATAAACTACTTTTTAATGATTATGAAAATTGGAGAAATTTTTCTGGGAATGTAGGTGTGTTGGACGGAAATGTTGCGCAGGCTAAAAAATCTACTGAAAATTTTATTGAGAAACTTAAAAACGGCTGGAAAATTTATGCCGCGGATTTTGTAACAACCGAAGAAGGGACGGGTATTGTCCACATCGCGCCGGCTTTTGGCGAGGACGATATGGAGTTGGCGAAAAAATATAATTTGCCTTTTATTCAGCACGTCGGAATTGATGGCAAGTTTAAGTCTGATATTTATGGAGGGAGAGGAATAGGTGGTGAATTTAAAAATAATTTTATGGGATTGTCCGTAAAACCGCGCGAAAATCATCAGTCAACCGATATTGAAATTATTAAATGGCTGGCCAAAGAAAATAAATTATTCAACAAACAAAAAATCGTTCATTCTTATCCTTATTGCTGGCGTTGTGAAACGCCTCTTATAAATTACGCCTCTTCCTCGTGGTTTGTTAAAGTTCAAGCCGTCAAAAATGATTTAATAAAAAATAATAAAAAAATTGATTGGGTGCCGAGTCATATTAAAAATGGCCGTTTTGGCAAGTGGCTAGAAGACGCCCGCGATTGGGCGATTTCGCGAAGCCGTTTTTGGGGCGCGCCGTTGCCAGTTTGGAAATGTCAAAAATGCAATAAATTAAAAACAATCGGTTCAATCAGAGAAATTAAAGAAAATTTACCGAAGTCCGGCAATAAATATTTTGTGATGCGTCACGGAATGGCCGAGCATAACGTGAAAAATATCGCCAGCGCCAAAGTTAAAAACGGCAATCATTTGGTTGAAAAAGGAAGGAAACAATCATTGGCGGCGGCAAATAAATTAAAAAAAGAAAAAATCGATTTTATTTTTTCTTCCGATTTTACCAGAACGAAAGAAACCGCGGAAATCGTGGCTAAAAATATCGGTTTGGCTAAAAATAAAATTATTTTTGACGAGCGGCTGAGAGAAGTGAATGTCGGCGTTTTCGACGGCCGTTCAACGAATGAATATCATAATTATTTTTATTCACTTGAAGAAAAATTTTACAAAAATCCGCCTCAAGGAGAAAATTTAATTGAATTGAAAAACCGGGCTTCGGAATTTTTGTATAAAATTGACGGGAGATATTCCGGGAAAAACATTTTAATCATCAGCCATGAATATACGATTTGGTGTCTTTTTGCCGGCGCGGCGGGAGCGGACGTAAAAACATCGGTTGAAATGAAAATAAATAAAAATGATTTTATAAAAACCGGCGAAATAATGAAGCTTAATTTTGTTCCTCTGCCCCATAACAAAAATTTTGAACTCGACCTTCATCGGCCATACATAGACGAAGTTCAATTTTTATGCGAATGCGGCAGTAAGAAAGAAAGAATCAAAGAAGTTTTCGACTGCTGGTTTGAATCCGGCGCAATGCCCTATGGTCAAGCACATTATCCTTTTGAGAATAAAAAAGAATTCGAAAAAAATTTCCCGGCGGAATTTATCGCCGAAGGTTTGGATCAAACGCGCGGCTGGTTTTACACGCTTTTGGTTTTATCCACCGCCTTGTTCAATAAACCGGCTTATAAAAATGTCATTGTTAACGGGATTATTTTGAATGAAGACGGACAAAAAATGAGCAAGCGATTGAAAAATTATCCGGACCCGATGGAAATTATCAATAAATACGGCGCCGACGCTTTACGGCTTTATCTTTTAGCTTCGCCGGCGGTAAAAGGGGAAAATTTGAATTTTTCGGAAAAAGGCGTTGATGAAATTTATAAAAAAGTGATTTTAAGATTGTGGAACAGTTATCAATTTTATGAAATGTACGCGGATAGAAAAGTATCAAGTATCAAGCATCAAGCATCAAGCAAAAATGTGTTGGATAAATGGATTTTAGCGCGGCTTAATCAATCAATCGGTGAAATTTCGGACTCTTTGGATAAATACGAATTAGATTGCGCTAGCCGGCCCATAATTGATTTTATTGACGACTTTTCCACTTGGTATATCAGAAGGTCGCGCGAAAGATTTAAAAAAGAGAGTAAGGATAAACAAAATGCCGTTGCAACAATAAATTTTATCTTTGTTGAGTTTGCTAAAGCCGTTGCGTCATTTCTGCCGTTTATTGCCGAGGGAATTTATAAATCTTTGGGAAATGGTAAAAGCGTTCATTTGGAAAATTGGCCGTCCTTCGGCGCGCTTACAAAAATCGACAAAGAAATAATTGAAAAAATGAGCATAACGAGAAAAATTGTGGAAGATGCTCTGGCTTTGCGGCAAAAGGCGGGAATAAGGGTGCGCCAACCGCTCGCTTCGCTTAAAATTCGCGATGCTAAATTAAAAATTAAAAATGAGCCGGAATTTTTGGATTTAATTAAAGACGAAATAAATGTTAAGGAAATTATTTTTGCCGCGAAAATTAATCCGCCATCCGCCCTTTCTGGCGGAGGCGGAGAAATTGAAATTGATATAAAAATCACGCCGGAATTAAAAGCTGAAGGCGATTTACGCGAATTGACGCGTTTTATCCAAGATTTGCGTAAAAAAGCTGGTTTAAAGCCGGATCAAAAAATTATTTTAGAAATTCAAACGAATGAGACCGGAAAAAAATTATTCAAAAAATTTGAAAATGAAATCAAAAAATCCATTGGCGCGACAAAAATTGAATTTATTGATTTAATTGACGGCGAAGAAATAAAGATTGATGAATTGGAATTTAAAATTAATATAAAAAAATAAAATGCAAGCGATAATCTTGGTGGCTGGAAAGGGGACGCGGATGGGCGAGCTTGTAAAAGAAATCCCTAAACCGATGTTAAAAATAAATAATAAACCGATTTTGGAATATAAATTAAACGCGCTTCCAGAAGAAATTACGGAAGTTATTTTTGTAATCGGTTATTTGGGCGATGTTATAAAAAATTATTTCGGCGATTTTTATAACGGCAGAAAAATTAAATATGTCGTTCAAGAAAGAATTGAAGGGAGCGGCGCAGCTTTGCATTTGGCAAAAAATATTTTGAAAGACAGATTTTTAGTGATGATGGGGGACGACCTTTACCATAAAGATGATTTAAAAAATATCATAAATCATGATTTGGCGGTTTTAGCGTATGAAGTTGATAATCCGACACAATTTGGCGTTATAGAAAAAGACACTAAAAATTATTTGATAAATATTATCGAAAAACCAAAAGAATCGGAAAATAAATTGGTTAATATCGGCGTATATATGTTAAACAAGATTTTTTTTAACTACGATTTGTGTTATGCGGATAATGGCGAAACTAATTTGCCCTTAACCATCGCTAAAATGTCAAATTATCATATAATTAAAGTCGAAAAAGCCAACCATTGGTTTCCTATTGGTTATCCCGGTGATTTGGAAAAAGCGGAAAAAATAATTTATAAATTTGTTTAATGAAATTATTGATTGATAGATAATCAATAAAATGGATTACAACGATAGAATTTACGGAGAAATTGAAATTAAGGAACCGGTTATTTTAGAGCTTATAAATTCTCCAACGCTCCAGAGATTAAGGGGAATAGACCAGTCGGGGTACTTTGAGCCGTATTTTCCCGGTACTGTTTATAGTCGCTTCGAACATTCAATGGGAGTCTTTATTCTTTTGAAAAAATATAATGCTTCCACCGAAGAACAGATAGCCGGTTTGATTCACGATGTTTCCCACTCTGCTTTTTCTCACTGTATTGATTATGTTTTAGATATCGGTTCGGAAAAAGAACACAATCATCAGGATAATCTTTTTGAAAGTTTTGTAAGAAAAACAGAGATTCCGGAAATTATTAAAAAACACGACTTTGATTCGGAATATATTTTAGATGATGCCAATTTTCCGTTAAAAGAAAAAGATTTACCGGATTTATGCGCTGACAGGATTGATTATTCTTTAAGAACAGCTGTAATTTTTAAAGAAGCGGACAATGCCGATATAAATTATTTTTTAAATAATTTAATGGTAGAAAATGACTATTGGGTATTTAAAAATTTTGAAAACGCAAAAAAATATGCAGAATTATTTCAAAAATTGAATAATAAATATTACGCCGGCATTGAATCAGCTGTGATGTTTAGAACGGTTGGTGATTGCTTAAAATATGCCATCCAAAAAAGATATGTTTCAGAAGACGATCTTTATACGGTTGACAAAATGGTATTGGGAAAGATTAAAAAGTTTTTAAGTGAGGATGAAAAATTAAAATTATTATGGGATAGAATGAATAATAATGTGAAAGCAATAAACAATCCCAATAATTATGATGCTCAAGTATTTTGTAAATCGAGAGTTGTTGATCCTTTATTTAAAGACAACGCGGTTTTGAAACGAATATCTGAAACAGAACCGGTTTGGAATGATATAATTAGAGAAGGATTAAAACCAAAAGAATATTTTTTGAAGTTTGAAAAATAATTATGGTAAAAATTTACAATAAATTAGTGGGGGATAAAATTCTGGAAATTATTGAAAAGACGATAAAATTGTGCATTCAAATTGCTTAAAACCGGCGGTCATTCACCATCGTCAAATTTAATGTTGCCGAAATTTTGGAAGAAAATTAAAAAGTTTTATGAATAATAAAATTTTAAAATTAAAAATTCGCGCGCAAGACAGAGATATTTTTAAAGCTATTAAAAACGGAAAAAAGAAAATAGAAACGCGGGCGGCGACGGAAAAATATAGGGAACTGAAAATCAACGATGTAATAATGTTTGTTTGCGGCAAGGAAATTTTAAAAAAGAAAATTAAAAGCGCGGAAAATTTTAAAACAATCAGCGCGTTATTAAAAAAATACAAGCCTCAGCAAATTAATCCAAGGATAAAAATAGAAAAAGAATTAAGAAAAATGTGGTATAGCTTTCCGAATTATCGTAAGAAAATTAGAAAGCATGGATTAGTAGTATGGAAATTAAAATAAAATGATACATAAATTTCCAAAAGGATTTTATTGGGGAGTGGCTCGGTGTAGCTTTAGTTTTGATTAAAAATTAAAAACTTCAGCAAACTTTGCCCGGTCATTTCTTTCGGCTCGGGGATATTCATTAATTCCAAAATCGTCGGCGCGATGTCGGCTAAAATGCCGACAGGCGTTTTTTCTTTTCGGCGAGCTTTGTCTTTTTTATTCTTAAATTCTTTAGCAACGAGATAAATCGGCACTGGAGACAGGTCATGCTGGGTTTCCGGTTCGCCGGTTTGGGGATTAATCATTCTTTCGATATTGCCGTGGTCAGCGGTAATAATCAGAACTCCGTTGTTTTTCAAAATAGCTTCGGCGATTTTGCCGATTTGTTCGTCAATAATTTTCACCGCTTTGACGGCGGCTTCAAAATTGCCAGTGTGGGCGATAACATCGGCATTGGCGTAGTTGACCAAAATAAAATCGTAGCTTTGTTCGTCAATGGCTTGGAGCAGGCGGTTGGTGATTTCTTCGGCCATCATTTCCGGATGTTCGTCGTGGTGAATTTCGCTTTTTGACGGAATCAGCACGCGAAATTCATTTTCAAACGGCGCTTCGATTTCGCCGTTGAAAAAGTAAGTGATATGGGCGTATTTTTCGGTTTCCGCGAGGCGGAGTTGGATTTTATTATTTTCGCTTAAAATTTTGACGAGCGGATTTTTCGCTTTTTCTTTGGGGAAAGCCACCGGTATTTTGAAGCGGTCATCGTAATTTATCAAAGAAGCGACATAAAGATTTGAGAAATTTTTAATCGAAAATTTGTCAAAATTTTTATTGACAAACGGCTCGACGATTTGACGAGTCCGGTCTTCGCGGAAGTTAAAAAATATCACAGAATCGCCGTCGTTGACGGTTAATTTTTGCGGTCCGATAATGGCTGGAAAGACATACTCGTCGTTCAACTCTTTTTGATAGGTGTTTTTAACGTGATTTTCCGCGTTTTCAACAATCGTTCCTTCCCCGATTAAAGTTTTATAATATTCCTGCGTTCGATCCCAGTGTTTATCGCCGTCCATGGCATAATAGCGGCCGCTGACGCTGGCCAAGACAATTTTTTCCGAAAAAGGAATGTGTTTCAACAAATCAAGACTGCTTTTTGGAAGCGAGTCGCGGCCGTCGGCAATCAGATGGAGATTAATTCGGTGGACATTTTCATTTTGAGCGAATTTTATAAGGGCTTTCAAATGTTCCAAGGAAGCGTGGACATTGCCGCCGGTTAAGAGGCCGATGAGGTTGACGTTGGAATTGTTTTTTTTGGAGTGTTCGAAAGCGGCCAAAATAGTTTCATTTTTAAAAAAACTTCCGTCGCGGATTGCCAGACTGATGCGGGGATAATTTTGGTAAATTACTTTGCCGGCGCCGATATTCAGATGTCCGACTTCGGAATTACCTTCTTCGCCCCAAGGCAAACCAACGGCAATGCCGGAAGCTTGCAGAGCTGCCGATGGGAAATCGTCTTTGATTTTATTGATATTTTGAGGGTTGGCGATAAAAATCGGATTGGATTCGTCGTCTCGACCGATGCCCCAACCGTCTAAAATTACAAGGATGACAGTTCGCTTTGACATTTTTTCATTTTAACCCCATACTTAATTTGTCGCAAATGATTACTTTATTTAAATTTCATTATGATTTATCAAAATCCAGTTTTTTGGGGCGTTTTAGTTTTTGTCGGAATAATCGCGGGTTACTTTATCAGACAGTTGATTGCCGCTAAGCAATCAAGTTCAATTGAACAGAAAACCAGGAAACAGTTTGAGGAGGCTAAAATTAAAGCCAACGAAATAATCCTTGAGGCCAGGGGGAAAGCCGCGGTTTTGCTTGAAGAAACGCAAAAGTCGGAGCGGGAGCAGAAATTTCAGCTGACGAAAGTCGAGGAACGTTTGATGAGAAAAGAAGAGCTTTTGGAAAAGCAGTGGGTTGATATTCGAAATCAGGAAAACCAACTCAAAGACGATGATGGAAAAATCAAAATTGCCAAAACTCAACTTGACGAATTAAAAGAAAAACTCTCTTCGGAATTTGAACGGATTGCCAAACTCAGCGAAACCGAAGCCCGGGAAAAACTTCTTCAGGAAATTAAAGAAAAATACAAGGAAGATTTAACCGCGGCTGCTCAGAAGCTTATTAAGGAAAGGAAGGAAGAAATTGAGAAGAAAGGCGCTGAAATAATGGCAATGGCAATGCAGCGGTTGGCGCGAACGCACGCGGCGGAAACGACAACTTCTATTTTTAATCTTGAAGACGAAGAATTAAAGGGGAAAATCATCGGTCGGGAAGGAAGAAATATCCGCGCTCTGGAGAGGGAAACCGGCGCGGAATTTATAATTGACGAAACTCCCGGCGCCATCGTTATTTCTTCTTTTGACCCGGTTCGTCGGGAAATTGCCAGATTGGCTCTGGAAAAACTCGTTAAAGACGGCCGGATTCAGCCGGCAAAAATAGAAGAAAAAGTCGAAGAAGCTAAAACAGAAGTCAATAAAATAATGGCGGAAAGAGGGGAGGAGGCGGCGCATGAAATAGGCGTTTACAATTTGCCGAAAGAAATTGTCCAACTTTTGGGTCGATTGCATTTCAGGACAAGCTACGGTCAGAATGTTTTGGCTCATTCGGTTGAGTGCGCTCATCTGGCGGGAATGATAGCAACCGAATTGAATCTTAATGTTGAAACCGCCAAACTCGGCGCTCTGCTTCACGATATCGGCAAAGCCATTGACCAGGAAGTCGGCGGTTCTCATGTGGAAGTGGGTCAGCGAATTTTGAGAAAATTCGGCGTTAAAGACGAAATAATCAAAGCGATGGAAGCTCATCATGAAGAATATCCGTTTTCCAGCTCGGAATCGTATGTGGTGGCGGCGGCCGACGCTTTATCGGCGTCGCGGCCCGGCGCTCGAAGGGACACTTTGGAAAATTATCTTAAGCGGCTGGAAAATCTTGAAAAAATCGCCAAAGAATTCGAAGGAATTAAAAACGCTTACGCGATTTCCGCGGGACGGGAATTGCGGGTTTTCGTGGTGCCGGAAAAAATCGATGATTTCGGGGCGCTTCAGCTTGCCCGGGATATTGCCGTCAGGATTGAATCCGAATTAAAATATCCCGGAGAGATTAAAGTTAATGTCATCAGGGAAATGAGGGCCGTGGAATACGCAAGATAAACACTTGTTTTAATTCGACGCTTCTCATATAATTCAATCAATATCTCAAAAGGTCGAAAAGGAATAATCTTTCCAAATAATTAATAATTATGAAGAAACCCGAACTTATTGAAGCGATAATGCAGGCAGCCGGCATTGAAGTTAAAAAACAGGCAGCGACCGTGGTTGACGCTATTTTTGACACCATCACCAAAACTTTGGCCAAAGGAGAAGAAGTGGCGATTCCGGGATTTGGCGTTTTCAAAGTGGCAAAAAGAGCGGCTCGGATGGGAGTTAATCCGAAAACCGGAGAAAAAATCCAGATTGCGGCTTCGATTAAGCCGAAATTCCGGGCAGCCAAAGCCCTAAAAGAAGCGGTAAAATAAGATTTTTGTAATTATCAATAAAAATAGTCCCGCTTAGCGGGGCTATTTTTATTGCTATTGACTAATCAGGGAATTAATTTGAAGAAGAGTTTCCTGAGCTGTTTTTATTTTTTCAAGAGCTTTTGAAAGGTCGTCCGGATTTGAGCTGGCGCTGAGAGCTTTCGCTTCTTCTAAATTTTTAGCTGATTCAAAAAGCAAAGTTTGCAATTGGTCGGCGGTTGAAGAAGCGATGGTTTGTTGATTGTTAAGATAATATTCTATTTCATCAAGTTTTATTTGGATGGAAGAATTAATTTCATCGGCTTCGGCCACCAAGCCATTGCCGCGGCCGGGCAAGTAGGAGATTGTCAATAAAATTATTAAAACAAAAGCACCGACAACGCCGACCGTCGCCGCTACTTTATGAAAACTGAGCCAATCCAAAATATTTGCGTAGTCCGCGTAAACGGATTTTTTGTCATTATTGAAATTAGGAACAAATGATTCGTCGTTTTTCAGCGACAAGATTAAATGCCGCGACCGATTGGAATAATCTTGGCCGGGTTGAACCGTTTTCAAACTTTTTAAAATTTTAATCAGTTCCTTGTCCATTTAATATTTTTTTTAAATTTTTGAGCGCTTTATGTTGGATTAACCGGATTGACCCTTCGCTTTTTTTCAAGATTCCGGCGACTTCTTTCGGCGACAATTCTTCAATAAATCTCATAATCAGCACGTCCTGTTCCACCGGTCTAAGTTTAGTTATTGCATTTTTGATTTTTTTAATCTCTAGTTTTTCGTCTATCGTTTTTTCGTTTGGTTTTATTTCTTCGGAAATCTGAATACTTTCAATGTCAATAGTTATTTTTCTGGTGCGATAATGGTCAATAACCTTATTTCTAGCAATAGAGTAAAGCCAGCTGGAGAAAGAGAATCCTCGGAATTCATAAGTATAAATATTTTCCCAGGCCCTTAAAAACACTTGATGGGTGAGGTCTTCGGCTTCCTCACGATGACCTATTTTAATATAAATGAACCGGTAAATGACCGGCTGGTATTTATCATAAAGCAGGCCAAAAGCCGAAGCCTCACCAGCGATGGCTTCCCTTATTAATTTTTCTTCGCCATCTAACATATATAACGGAAAAACGAGTCATTAGTTTCCTGGAGCGGGTAAGGGGAATCGAACCCCTGTCGCCTGATTGGCAACCAGGTGTAATACCATTATACGATACCCGCATTTAGACTGTTTAGACAATTATAATCGAATTTTTTAAAAATCAAATTACGTGGTGCAGAATACTTGAATTAGTCCGAACCGCTTTCGCCGCCGCAGGCGGCGAGGAAGTCCCCCCGCCTGCCTGTGCGTGTACGCACGCAGACAGGCGAAAATTCGGAAAGGCGGCGGAGCCGCACCGCTGACAATTTCAAGTTTTTCTTTGGCGGATTCGGATTTACTGAAATTCTAACGAATTTCAGTCCTGGCGGCAAATTCTTTGTTCTTTACAATTTTGAAAAAAGAAAGGAGGGAGTCGCTTACGCGTTCTCCCTCCGGTTGAGATGGGGCTGTTGTTCGATCGCTGAAGTCAGGCGGAGACGCCGCAGGTCGCCGCGTCCTGGTGGAGCTTGGCGAACATCGCGTCGTCCATAGGCCGACCATTCGGGCCGATGAGATCCACCGACACCTCGGGGAGCTTTGCTCGCAACTCCTTCACCTTCTGCTCACCGAGCAGAAAGAGCTTGATTGCGGCGTTGCGCCTGTTCAAGGCGTCCGTGAAGCCACGATCGCTCCCGAAACGCTCGAAGAGACGCTGTCGGTAGGTGACCTTGCGACCACGAGACGTTGTGGCCGTGAACTCCAGCATGTACTGGAAGTCCGCGATAACCCCGACGGAGGTGGTCTCTGTACCATCTTTGGCGTCTGAGTACGGCTCGGCCATTACTGCTCTGCAACCCTCCCTCTTCATGACCTCGACGAACTCCTCAACGGATTTCGCCTTGTATCGGAAGAGATTCCTGATGAAGTCGAACATCGCTATTCCTCCTTTTTAAGGTACGATTTACCGCGACACTCTCGCGGCAGAGCACACCAAGCAACAGGCTTGATATTGCCACTTATGATAGCAGATAATGTCTCACCTGTCAAGTCTCGCGGTGACAAACAAAAACAGCCATATTTCAGGCCATTTCTTAACTCTTAAATCTTTATGAAAATTTTTCTTTTCTGCTTCTAACGGAATCGGGAATTTCTTTTTGCCCCGAAAACTCCGTACGATTTGGTCGCCGAGCGAAGCGAGGCGACATCTGAATCCTTGACTTTTCCAACGTGGTGCACCCAGCAGGGATCGAACCTGCGACCGTTTGCTTAAGAGGCAACTGCTCTACCAACTGAGCTATGGGTGCGTGCCCTTGCCCCGATTCGAACGGGGAACAACTGCTTCGAAGGCAGGCATGATATCCATTTCACCACAAGGGCGCTAATCAATTTTTGGTTATCAGGTTTTTAGTTTATAATAGATTTTAATGAAGTTCAACGTTCCCGAAGAAATTATAAATATTGCCGGAAAATTGCAAAATCCGCCAATTGGCGGACAATTTCAGGTTTATCTTGTCGGCGGTTGTGTTCGCGATTTATTACTTGGAAAAGAGCCGAAGGATTGGGATATCACTACTAATGCCAAACCGGAGAAAATCCAGAAAATTTTTTCGGACAGCGTTTACGAAAACAAATTCGGCACCGTGGCGGTGAAAACCGGCGCCGAAGACGAACAATTGAAAATCGTTGAAATTACCACTTTTCGGCTGGAAGGAAAATACACCGACAAAAGGCATCCGGATGAAATTAAATTTGCCGAAACAGTAGAAGAAGATTTGGGGAGAAGGGATTTTACGATAAATGCGCTCGCTTTGGATTTAGCCGGAGGCGTGGACGGAAAAATCATAGATCCTTTTGGCGGCCAGAAAGATTTAAAAGATAAAATTATTCGCACCGTAGGGAATCCCGAAGAGCGTTTCAACGAAGATGCTTTGCGATTGATGCGGGCTGTTCGATTTGCCGTTCAATTGAATTTTGAAATAGAAGAAAAAACCCTCGAAGCCGTCAAAAAAGAAGCGGGTTTGATTGAAATGATTGCCAAAGAAAGGATTTGCGACGAGTTTCAAAAAATAATAATAACCGTTAACGCCAAAAAAGGAATAGAACTTTTAGAAGAGGTGGGCTTGTTAAAATACATTATTCCGGAATTGCGAGAAGGTATCGGGACCGGTCAGAATAAACATCATATTTACACCGTTTGGGAGCATAATTTGCGCGCTTTGGATTACGCGGTCAAAAAAGGCTATTCTTTGGAAATTCGTTTGGCTTCGCTTTTACATGATGTCGGCAAGCCCCGCACAAAGCAGGGCGAGGGGCCGGATTCCACTTTTTACAACCACGAAATTGTTGGCGCCAAAATGACTGCTCAAATTTTGGACAAACTGCATTTTCCCAAAAATGTCGCTGAGAAAGTTATCCACTTAGTGAGATTCCATCTTTTCTATTACAATGTCGGTGAGGTGACGGAAACCGGGGTTAGAAGGTTTTTGCGCCGAGTGGGGCCGGAGAATGTTGATGATTTTATTAAGGTGCGGGAAGCGGACAGAATCGGTTCCGGCGTTCCCAAAGCCGTGCCTTATAAGATCAGACATTTGCTTTTTATGATTGATAAGGTGAAGCGCGATCCGATTTCGCCAAAAATGCTTAAAGTCAACGGTGAAGACGTAATGAGGATTTTAAACATTGAGCCGGGTCCGAAAATCGGGCAAATTTTATCTATTTTGTTGGATGAAGTGATCGAAGAGCCGGAAAAAAATACAAAGAATAATTTAGAAACTAGAATTGAGAATTTGGGAGAGCTTTCGGAAAAAGAATCGGAAAAAATGGCCAAATCGGCGCGAGAACGAAAAGAAGAATTTGAAGGCGGCATTGAAGAAGAAATCAAAAAGAAGTATTATGTGAAATAAGCAATAATTCAACGGACTGTAGTATAGTGGCAGTATACACGCTTCGGGAGTGTGAGGCCTGGGTTCGATTCCCAGCAGTCCGAATTTAACTCATGGAAAAATCCAAGAATGAATTCGAGGGAAACACGGAAGATTCGGATATTGAAACGGCGGTCGCTGGTTTACGTGATAAGATGCTGGCCATTATAAGGGAAAATCCGGTTGGCGCGAGTGAAAGAATCAACGAATTCGGCAGGTATTTGCAGTCAGAATATCCCGATTGCCTTGATTACCGGGCTTATCATCTTTTAATCGGCAGCACGCCGCAGAAAAAATGCTCGAAATTTGATTTTTTCGGTGAAGATTCGGTTGAAAATTTTTTGAATTCGTTGGCGGGAAAAAATCCGGGAGCAAGAGATGATTAAGTATTGACAAATTTTATTTTCAAGATAGAATAATTTTCGGAACATAAAAAACTTAAAAGGAGATAGAATGTGAGTAGAAAAAGAATCACTGAAGGAGATTGTGGTCCTTGTGCAGAAGCAATTAAAAATGAAGTGGCCGAAGAAGTGGTAGAAAGGGTGCTGAAGGATATGATTCACGAAATAAAAAATCCCATGACGCAGATAGGGGGGTTCGCGAACAGGAATTTGCGGGACTTGGAGTCGGGCGAGTTAAGCGAGGGCAAAATTATTTTTCCCGCAGCGGTTGTCGAAAAAATAAAGAAACGCAACGGGATAATACAAAGGGAGATGGTGAGACTGGGGAATATTCTGGATACATCGGCGGATTTTGTCAGTCATCAGAAGCTCAATCTTCAAAAGATTGACCTCCATTCCATTTTTTGGGAGATGATCGATCTGGAACGTGACGAACGGATAAGAATTTTTATGAACTTCGACCTTAAAAAGGAGGTTGTGATTGATCGGGAGAAGATAAAAATGCTTATTTTGAATCTGCTTATCAATGCTAAAGAGGCAATTCTGGATTCGCCCCGGCGACATAAAGGCGTTATCAGGGTAAAAACTTGGGCAGGTGAAAGACAAGCGCTTTTTGAAATCAGCAATAACGGGAATCCCATTCCCGAAAATGACATAGGAAGGATTTTTAATCCTCTTTTCACCACCAAAGAAAACGGGAGCGGTGTCGGTCTGGCAATCTCAAAAGCGATAGTCAAAGCTCACAAGGGAAACATAGAGGCGAAAAGCTCGCCCGACTGGACGAGTTTCAAAATTTCTTTGCCTTTATATTTTTAGGTAAAAAGCAAACAATTTACAATTTAAAAGCCGAGGCGCAAATTATCATTTGCCCTCGGCTTTTTTCTTTTCTTTGTCCAAGGCGTTCAAGAGATGCTTTAATCTCTTGATTTTTTCTTCAAACGGTTTCCCTTCGGTTTCTTTTTCAAGCTTCTCGAAGATTTCTTTGGTTTTTTCTTCTTCGTGTCCGTCCAAACAGTTGATTTTTTTGATCGGTTCCATAATCTCTTCCTTAAAATTGTCGCTCGCCACCCACATGGTAAATTCGTGATATGGCATTTTAAGGATTACTCCGAAATATACAGCCATTCTTTGCAGTTTGTTTTTATCCGCCTTCTTCATTTTTTCCTCCTTTTTTATTTGCAAAGATTCCTTTGTTTATTATATCATAAAAATTGTATTTTAAGATTTATGGCTTAACGGCAAAATACGGGCTTGTAGTATAGTGGTAATACGCCGCATTCGCATTGCGGAGACACGAGTTCGATTCTCGTCAAGTCCAAATGAACCTTCCGCAACACATCGCTATTATTCCCGACGGCAATCGGCGCTGGGCGAAGAAAAAGGGATTGCCGTCTTTTTTTGGCCACCGTCGGGGAGCTCAAACCGCCGAAAAAATAATCAAGGCGGCGATATCGGATTTGAAAATTCCCTATTTTACTTTTTGGGGTTGTTCAATTGACAATGTCGTTAAAAGGCCGAAAACCGAAGTCAATTTTTTGTTTAAGCTTTTTGAAAGCAATTTTAAAAAATTGCTTAAAGATAAAGATATTGAGAAAAACAAAGTGAAAATCAATGTTTTTGGCCGCTGGCAAGAAATATTCCCAAAAAGTCTTAATAATACTATTAAAGAAGTAATAGAGAAAACCGAAGATTATTACAACCATCAATTGACTTTTTTAATGGCTTACAGCGGAGTTGATGAGATGACAAGCGCAATCCAAAGGATTGCCGAACTAAGAATTAAGAATTCAGGATTAAAAATTGATGAAAAATTGATTAAAAATAATCTTTGGACGAAAAATTTGCCGGCAATTGATTTGATTATTCGCACCGGCGGCGAGTCGCACCTTTCAAGCGGTTTTATGATGTGGGATATTGCCGATGCTCATCTTCATTTTACCGAAACTCTTTGGCCGGATTTCTTCGTTGAAAAATTTAAGGAAGTTCTGGCGGATTTCGGGAAAATCGAACGCCGCTTTGGCAAATGAAATTTTTTAGTATAATCTTTATTTAGGGGGGGGTTGTTCCCCGTTCTTGGGCCTATAGTTTAGTGGCAGAACACCGCATTTGCAATGCGGAGATGGCAGTTCGATTCTGCCTAGGTCCAAAAAATGGTGAGGCAGACGAGTTTTTAAAGCATTTTATTACGGAGGAGTCGGATAGTGGTTTATTCCACCGCACTTGAAATGCGGCGTCCCGCAAGGGACCGTGAGTTCGAATCTCACCTCCTCCACCAGAATGTATTTACAGAAAAATTTGATTCGGTGCTTCGCACCTTATCTCGTGTTTCAGCCAAGAACGAAAAGGGTTTTTGGAAATCCACCGAGAGGGCTTCTACAATCCAGTTTTGCATAAGTCCGAGCCAACGATTTCCTTTTCGTTCAAAATCACTCAACTGCTCCTCTAAAGTCTTCTTTTCGGACATAAGGCGGTTCTTGTTCTCTTGGTACTCCACAAGCTCAAACGAGCCGGAAAGATAGCCGTCCGTAAGACGGTCAATTTTAGTTTTTAACTCGGCTATCTTGCCTCTTAGATTTTGAACGAATAAATCTCCCGAGTGGCGGGCTTCGCCCGTTTCTTTATCTAATCTCTCTAAATACTTTTCTCGCCACTCGTCAGACAAAGAAACTTTTTGAACCTGTTCTTTCACTTGTTTGCTCAATTCCTCTTCACGCAAAAAGCGGGTTTGCGAACAGACAATAGTTTTGCTTTTGAAAGTGCAATGATAGTAATGATAAACCTTGCCATTGCGTTTTATCTTTCGCTCCGCGGTAATTGCATAGCCACACTCACCACAAGTTGCAAACCCGAGAAAGTGAAAGTTTTTATCTCCCCGCTTTTTGCGGGGCTTTCCATTTTGAACAAGTGCTTCTTGTATGCGGTCAAAAAGTTTCTTACTTATCATCGGCTTATGCGTTCCTTCGTGTACCTCTCCACGATAGCGGAAATGTCCGTAGTAAAAAGGATTGGTGAGAATATTAAAAACAGAGGAGAGGTGCAGTGGTTTGCCGCCGTTGCCAACAAGCCCAAGAGAAAACATTTTGTCCCTGATTCTCGTGAGTGTATATTGTCCCGAGGCAAAAGTTTCCAAAGATTCTTTTACTTTTCCGAAAGTATTTTTATCCGGCTCAATCGTCCGCAATCTCGGCTCATTGAAATATCCACGAGGAGCTTTTGCCGATAACTCACCACGGCGTATTTTTTGCCGTATGCCTCGTAAAATGTTTTCTCTTAAATTGTCGGTGTAATATTTAGCCTGACCGAAAGCGACAGAGAGCATAAACTTGCCCTGTGGTGTAGCCTCAAACCAAAAGGTAGGGAATTTTAGCGATACAATTTTGCCTGTATCCACAAGGTAGATAACCCTGCCTCCGTCTATGCTATTCCTCGCTAATCTATCAGGATTCCACGCTAAAATGCCCTGTGCAGTGCCTTTCTCCACTTCGCCAAGCATTTCATTGAATACCGCTCTGCCCGGCTCTTTGGCGGTTTTACTTTCGTAATATTCCTTAGTAACAAAAAGGTTGTTCTGCTTGGCGAACTCCCGAAGCTCTGTTAATTGAGCTTCAATAGAAAGCACCTGTCGCTCCTCGTCCTCTGATGATTTCCTGCAATAGATAAAATATTTAATCATATTTTTACACCGACAATTTTATAAATCTTTTTTCCATCGGCTCTTGCGTGATAACGCAAAACAAATTTTATTTGTAGAACCGCCGCCTTGCCTCGGGAACGCTCTCGGTGGATTTCCAAAAACCCTTTTCGTTCTTGGCTGAAACACGAGATAAGGTGCGAAGCACCGAATCAAA
>LCIO01000002.1 GCA_001001115.1 Candidatus Wolfebacteria bacterium GW2011_GWA1_44_24
CCCGCCCGCATTCCTCCCCAGACCCCTCCTGCGGGCGGGACAGAAGCCGAGGCAGGGCGAATCCATATCCCCAGTCAAATGTTTCGCCCTGCCGAGTCCTCATTAGTTTTCAGGGTTCTCCGCAAAATGGGTTCTGACTTTTTCAAACAAACACCACCAACAACAAACCGCTCCGGTTAACCGGAGCGGTTTGTTGTCTACGCTTTTGCGCGAGAAATTTTTATTTAGATTTAGACCTATTCCGAATCAAATAATAAGTTATCGAATAAACAGCGGAGAACAATAATATTATGAAAATAATAATGTTAAAATTGGGGTTGCCGGTAATCGGCAAAAGATTTCCCAGTGTCGATAACATTGAAGCCATGGCGAATTGAGCTCCAAATTCCAGGCGCGGAATTTCCGCCGGGAAACCGGAAACAGTCGTTAATTCCTCAACCGTTGTCGTGGTTACAACGCCACTTTCCGCGACAGGCGTTAACGACGGCGCGTTGCCGCCGGAAGTTGTAATCTGCGGGAAAACAGCAGTTAATTGATTTCCGCCGGACGGAGCAGTGATTGTCGGCTGGCTTACGGTTTGAATTTCGGGCTGTGGAACCGGTAAATTGCTTCCACTAGGAGGAAGACCTCCGCCGCCCGATATCACTATAATGCCGCCATCGCCTCCGCCGCCGCCACCACCGCCATCATCGCTTGAAGACGGCGTTGTGAAGCTGTTTTCGGTTCCAACGTTTTCCGGTGAAGCTGCGGAAATCACGCGATAGTAATATGTTGTCCCGGCGGTTAATCCCGTAACAGCGACAGAGTGATTAGTTGTTTTATTAGGGTCAATATCCTGCTCAATTGTTGAAGAAGAATAGCCGTAATTAGGAGCATTGCCGAGAACCGGATGCGAAATCGTATCATAAATAACTCGGCTTGTTGCCGGCTTGTCGGTTGTCCAAGCGACGATAAAACTCGTTGTTTCGGTCGTGCTGGTTGCTGTTTCGTCGGAAATTACCGCTAATTTTTGGTTGCCGAATCGAAGAGGATTTTCGTTTGTATCGTTTACTATTATTGCGCCGCTCGGTAAATCCAATGATTCAATAAATACGTCAAAGAACGACGAGGTGGCGAGAGTGTGTCCTCCCATATCAATGCGATACTCAATATCAAAGAACGAATCGCGCGCCGCCGGATGCGTCATCGTCCAGCCGTTTCGCGATTCTTCAAAAATTTCGTAGTTGCCCGTGGAAGTGGCGGCAAGCGTAAATTTGCCGTCGGAACCAGTGAGAGATAAGGCGACAATTTCAATCGGAATCATTTGTTCGTGTCCATTCGGTTCGCTTTGCGGTTCGCGCGGTTCGCTTCGGCGTCCCAGTATCATTGCCCATCCTTCCACAGCGGGTTCTTCTTCGTCCCACCCGCCGTCAGCGTCAATATCCTCCCATTTATAACCTTCAAAAACCGGATATTTCCAATTGCCGAAATCATACCCGTCATTATCCATCCCGGATGAAATGTTTATTTGATATGATTCCGCTTCTGAAGTACGCATCCAGCCGTCGCGGTTTTCCTCCGTAATCGTCCATTCGCCCATTTCAGTCGGACCGAATGTGAATTGATATTGTCCGCCATCGGTAGTGGTCGCTGTTTTTGTCAGTTCGTTGTTTGTGGCGGTAATAATCCATCCATCCAATCCTTGTTCTTCATTATCTCGCGCGCCATTTTTATTAGTATCTTCCCATTTTTCGCCGCGCGCGACACCGGCGTGAGAATTACCGAAATTCCAGTTCGTTTCTTCGTCCCTAGATGTAACCACTACTGTATGTTTGAAGCTGGTATCGGCTCCGGGAAACGTCTGCGTCCATCCGTTCTTGAGTACTTCGCGCACGATATACGTTCCGGGTGTAAGATCTCTAAAAGAATAGACGCCACCGTCATCGTCTTCGCCGGAAATAAAAGACGGTTCATCGTCATCAAGAACACCGTTATCATTAAGGTCAAGATAAATAGTCCATCCGTCAAGCCCCTCCTCGCTGTTTTCATCGTCTTCATCAAATACGCCGTTTCCGTTAAGGTCTTCCCACTTAAAACCATAAATGGAACCGTTTCTGTAATTGCCGAAGTCCTTGCCGTTGATATTATCCGCGGCAACAACTGTCAGCTCATATCCAAACTCAAAGTAGCTATCGCTATCGCAGGAAGTTGAACTCGCGGTGCTTGCGGTCGGGTAAGACAGGCGCCAACCTCCCAGAATCGCTTCGCAAATTTTATATGTGCCTGGCGGAATTTGTAGGGTGTAGTTTCCTCCATCATCTGTTAGCGGCGATTCGTAATTGCCGCTTTCAACTTCTCCGGTATTTGGATCGTCTTGGCGTATAGCGACAATAATCCGGTTAGGGAGACCAAAATCTTCTCCCTCAATTCCGTCCGCATCCATATCCTCAAATTTTTTGCCTGTAATTAGAGCGTCTTGCGTGTTGTTGACCCTGCAACTCATATCATCGCCTGGATTAAGCGTGAATTCGAAAGGACCCGCGATAGAGCCGGACGGGTCGTTATCCCCGTTGCCGTCACAAGTAATGACCTGCGAACCGGTCCAATCCTGCGGAGAAAGAATAGTTTCGAGCAATGAGTATGCGCCGGAGAACAAATCAGAGAGATTCCATGCGCCGCTTGGGCTGAAAATTGTCTGACTGCTGGTTGAGTTTGGGCCGGCAGGTCCGTTAAGGTCGAACTGAAAACTGCCGTTATCGGGTTCCGATATCTTTTCCAAACTGAACGACGCTCTCTTTGTATTCGTAAAAGCGCATACCGGTTCATCTCCCGGCATTACGTTTTGTAAATTACATATTTCATTATCTACATCCCAACCGCTCGGCACGGTTTCAATGATCGAAAAATTGGCGCCGTCTAATTCCGTGAATACATCAAAAAAACTTGAAATTTGATGTTCGGGCTGATTTGTAGTGTCTAAATCAAAACCATTGTCTCCGCCAAGCCCGCTAAAATGAAATGTGCCGTCGTCTCCAATAGAAGTTTTAGTAACAGTAATACGCGCCGCTTTTTTGTTAATAATAGTGCATGTCTTGGTTTCTCCTACGTTGATTTCTATATCAGCGCAATCATTACTCATATTTTGCCATAACGGCAAAGCCGATAAATCTTCCACTACGCCATATGTGCCGGGAGTAACTTCATAATCTTTGTCAGTCGCATCCGTTATTGTTCCCGCGCCTCCGTCGGTAATCGCGCCGCTACCGGACGCGGTAACGGGGAATTGAGTCGTATCGCCTTCGGGATACGTGGTTTTTTGAACTATTAAATGGCCCGTTGTCGCAATAACGCTCCCGGTAACAGCTACATCATCAACACGGAAATATTCATTATCATCACTGGAATCGTTGCGAAAACGCAGAAGAAACGAACCATCATTAACGCCGGAAACGAACGAGGAAAAAATCACTTGCGAACTCCAAGCAGAACCATCAAGATTATGCGAATTTATATTGGTCCACACCAAACCGTCAGAGCAACTGCCCGATGTTTTGTATTCTACAATACCCTTATCGCTACTGCCATCTGCATCGGGGTCTTGTTTCCAGTAATAGCTTAATTGAATATTCTGATAACCGGAGGTATTAATGGTACGGCAAATATATTCATCGTCGCTGCCGTTATCATCTTCATTTCCTATTTTGGCGAATTTATTGGATAACAAAGTGTCCCGGGTTTGATCTTGCCCGGAACTGTTTGTTCCGGTAATAGAGGTATCTTCGGGGTCATTAGCGGGACCGCCTTCTGTCCAGCCGGCAACAACCTCGCTGTTTGAAGTTCCGAATGTGTCGGCAAACGGCAGAACAGCAATAGATTGTACCGTAACCGCGCCAGTCATTGTTCTTGTAGCGCTCGCGCCCACGGTGCATGAATCATCATTGTAAGCAATGAATTCAGCGTCATAGGTTCCCGCAGAGCCGGGCGCTGTGATAAGAAATGTCTCGCTGTTTGTACCGCCACTATTATGATTTCCATGATTAACACAGGTAAACGCGCCGGAGCCGATACGCCATTGAGTCGCGCGCCAGTCGTTTGCGGAACCGCTCCCGGTACCCGTAACATTAACTGTCGCGATAATAGACGAACTCGGATCAACGCTTACGGCTGTTCCGCCGTTTAAATCCGTTCCCGAAACATTAACAGTAACGGTTGCGCTCACGAATGCCGGCTGTACCGCTACAAATAAAACAAACGCCCCAACTGCGGCAAATGCGATTATTTTGCCAAAGTATTTATAGTTCATAATTACAATAATAATAATATTTTTTTCATTTTGTCAAGCAGTTGTATGAACAACCGAAACTTCCGACAATTTATACCGGGCAAGCGGGTAAGGGTTAAGCGGGTAAGGGGAATCGAACCCCTGTCACCAGTTTGGAAAACTGGAGTAATAGCCATTATACGATACCCGCAATTTTTTTTATTATATCATTTTATACCCCAAATTGATAATTATTGAACATTCAATATAATATATGCTAAAATAATTTTAATGTTATTTTCCGAATTTTATCACAAAATTCCGCGGCGGGTCAAAATTTTCTGTGTTTTTATTTTGATTGTTCTGGCGGTTTATCTGTTGGTTTATTTTTTGACTCCCGTAGCGCAAAATGTGCCGGAAGAATTTTTAAGGGCGCGCCAGGAAGCGTCGCTGATTGCCAAAGACATTATTTTTATTTCGTCTCAAACAGCCGACAATATAAACAAAATATCCGATTTGGACCGCGACAAAAATTACACCGAAGCGCTGAATTTGATTTCCGCCGAGCTGAACAATAATCGCGAGGCGCGGAACAAGGCCGTAAACCTTTCGGCTCAGCTGGAAATCATGACGAAAAACATTTCACAGATTTCTCCGCCCGTTGTTTCGCAGATTGCCCTGGAAGCGGTTGGTTCGGAAACCACCCTGATCAGCCGGCTGATCACTTACAACGATTATTTGGTCCAGCTTCTCGGAATTTTGCAGAAAAAATTTTTGGGGCAGGAAAAAAATAGCAATGAAAAAATAACGGAATTGATAAGCAAAATAAACGAAGAGGCCAAAGCCATCAATAATTTAGACAAAAATTTCAACGATTTAATGAAGCAATTTGACGGTCAATGAAGATAAAAAGGAAATTTATTTTTTCAGTAATTGTGTTTTTAGCGATGGTTGGCTGGATTTTTTCCGGCTGGCCGCAGATTTGGCAGAATCCTCCAGTGCCACCAGAAATTCAAAAAACCAAAGCTTCGCCCGCATTTACTGCCAGAACCGAGACCTATGCTAGGGGCTCTTCACTAAGTTCGCCCTATGATTTTACAATAAATAAGGCAGGTGGAACGGTAGATGGGGACATAATGTTTATGTTTCTGGCTATCTATGTTTCGTCTCCACCGACTGTTGACAGCGTGCCTTCTGGTTGGACGCTGGTAGCCACCAACACCACAACCAATAGTAGGTGGTATCTCTACTACAAGATAGCTTCGGGTGAAGGAACGAGTTACACTTGGAGTCTTACTGCCAGCGCTAGGTATTATGCTCTCAATATCGCTTATTCGTCAGGTGACTTTGATGTCCAAAGTATCAGCGACATAACAGCTATTTCCAACACTCTTTATGGCACGGGTAATGCGAATGTCAGGGCAGCTTCAATGAATGTTCCCGCTGTAAATTCCCCACTGGTATATTTTGGAGCTATCTACAATACGACAGTCAGGACTTTCACCAAACCTATTTTGCCTACTACAGATTGGGTTGAAGATGCTGACCAAGGACATACCATTCCAGACTTGTCCTTAACTATTGGCTCCATGATTTGGACTGGTTCGGGCGCTACTGGCGATATGGACATCACTTGTTCAGCCAGTATTACAACCTATAAGCATGCCTTTGCCGTAGCTCTTAAACCAGTTGTTGCTCCCACCGTCAGCACTCAAGCGGCGACACTTAAGGAGGCGACTACAGCGACTTGCAATGGAACTATTACGGTAACGGGCGGAGTAAATTCCACCAACGCCGGCTGTGAATGGGATATAGATACCGGCGCTCCTTACGCCAACACCGCGTCAACTGCCGGCGATTATGGCGCGGCGCCCTTTACCCAATCCCTTACCAGTTTGCCTTCAGGAACAACTATTTACGCCAGGGCTTTTGCTACTAATTCTGCTGGAACGGGATATGGCGGCGAGGTCAGTTTTTTGACCAAACCGGCCGCTCCGACTAGCGTAGCGGCTACTGATGGTTCGGCCACCGATAAAGTAACTATAACATGGACAAAATCTACCGGTGCGACTGACTATCATGTCTGGCGCGATTCAACCGATTTGGGCGCGGCTGGGGATGTGGCAACATTTGACGATACGGGAGCGGATGCGCCGATTATCACTCCAGGAACTGCGGCTGCCAGCGACGGAACTTCTGCCGATTATGTAGCGTTGAGCGTGTCCGGTCAGTCGGCCAATAATGGCACCACGCATACTTATAAAGTAGTTGCCTCCAATGCCACAGGCAACAGTGCTGACAGCGCCACTGATACTGGTTACCGGGGCGTCGGCTCTCTTACTTACCAATGGCAAAGATCGGCCGCGGATAGCGACGCAAGCTATTCAAATATAGATGGCGCAACCACTGCGAGCTACAACGATACCGGCGCCCCATCTGATGGAAGCGGGAGGTACTACAAAGTTGTTGAGAATGCCACCGGTGCAACCCAGCAAATTTCTGCTTCTGATAGAGGATATAGATTAACTACCACTATTTCCTGCTCCACAGATAATTCTTCAACTTCTTTTAGCGCCTGGACTGACACCTCCATAAAAACATCTTCGCCCAACGCTTCAACCACAATGTCCTGCTCCGGCACTTCTTCGGGCTGCGCTCTTTATGTCAAAAATGCGGGCGGCGGTGGGAATCCCGGTTTATGGAAAAGCGCCGCGCCGACGTATCTTATTGCTTCCGTTGACGCGGTTCTTTCCGCTGGCGTTGACGGTTACGGCATTCAAGCCACTTCGACAGCCAGTGGCTCAGGCGGCACATTAAGTTTTAATTCCAAATACAATCAAACCGGCAACAATGTCGGCGGCTTGACGCTCACCAATACCGTTCTGGCTTCGTCCACGGTTGATGTTTCCGGGCGCGAAGCGGTGGTAATCCATAAAGCGGCGGTCAGCGGCGTTGCGATTTCGGGAAGTTACTCGGATACGATTACTTACGAATGTACGGCAAATTAACAGCCGCGGTTATCCACAGAATTAAGTATTGCTTTAAAAATCTTTTGTCTTTATACTGAATATAATTAAACATATTAAAAGGTCGCGATAAAAAGAGATATTAAAATTGAATAAAAATATTATGCGCGAAAACATATTGATGGAGGCAATAGGCGGCAGTATTATTATTGGGATTTTTCTTTTATTGAGCGGAGCATTTTTCCCGACTTATGAAATATTCGTTAATCCCGAATGGGCAACCGCGGCAACTACGAGCGCGGTAACGGTAAGCGCGAGCATTACGGCCAGTATCAGCTGCAGCACTAATAATGGCTCTACCGATTTCGGCACTTGGACTGACACATCTATAAAAACAGCTTCGCCGGACGCTTCCAGCACAATATCTTGCGCCAATTCATCGGCTGGCTGCACCCTTTATGTCAAAGACGCGGGCAATGCCGGGAATCCCGGTTTATGGAATTCCAGCGCTTCTAAATTGATTGCTTCCGCCAGCTCGACGCTTGCCAGCGGTACCGAAGGTTACGGTCTTCAAGCCACCAGCACCGTTACGGGAAACGGCGACACTCTTGATTTCAATTCAACCTATGTGAAGAGCGGCAATGACGTGGGAGGGCTTTTGACCAGTAATATAACTTTAGCGAGCACCAACGCCACTTCGTCAAATCGCGAAGCAGTGGTAACCCATAAAGCCGCGATAGCGGGCAATACGCCATCCGGAAGTTATGCCGATACCATTACTTACGAATGCACCGCAAACTAATGGCGTTGAAACGTCTTTAGTTTCAAGCTTATGAGCCGAAGCCGCTTGTTTTATTTCACTTTAATTTTGATTGCCACTTTTGTTGCGGCGTCGAATTTTGTTTCGGCGGTTACGGTTGGGCCGGCGAAGATAGAATATAAAGCCGACCCCGGAGAAATAATCACTGGCAAACTTTTTGTCGTCAATGATGGTCAGGAAGCGCAAACATTTTACGCGGCGTTTGAAAAATTCACTGAAGTGGATGGGCAAAAGAAATTTTTGCCGAGCGAACCGGCGGAGCTTAGCGAGTGGTTCAAAATGGAAAAGAGCGTTACTTTAAAGCCCGCTGAACAAAAAGAGATTTCTTTTACCGTTGAAGTGCCGAAAAATGCGCCGCCCGGAGGCCATTTTGCCGTTATCTGGTGGGGTACGGCTTCGCCGGATGCCAAAGAGGTTGCCATTGTTACCCGTGCCGGCATTTTGGTTTATCTTCAGGTTTCTGGAGAAGTGAATGAAAAGGGCGACATCGGCAAATTTTCCTTAACCAAAGGGAAATTCGCGTTCAAACTACCTGATGATTTTACTGTAAATTTCATAAACCAAGGCAACACTTACCTAAAGCCGCGGGGAGAGATAGCGATAAAAAATATTTTCGGTTCGACAATCGCGAATTTCAAGGTCAACGCCAAAGAAAGAATTATCTTTCCGGAAAATGCTCAGATATTGGATGTGGCCAAGAAATTTGACAAACCGCCGTTCGTTTTCGGATTTTATAAGGCGGAACTGGCGCTTCAGTGGGGTGAAAAACAGAGCAATATTCTTAAAAGCGTTTGGTTTTTCGTTTTCCCGTGGAAAACGGTTCTTGTGGGGCTGATAATTCTCGCGGCGATTTTATTTATTGCCACAAAAGGAATTAAAAAATACAATCAGTGGATTCTTAAAAAATATTCCAACTAATTTTTTTATCAATGAATGAAAAATATTTTACAAAATTTCCTGTATTTGTTGTTATTCGTTGTCCTGTTCGTTTTTGTTAGTAGCGGATTATCTTATGCTACTTCGGTCAATGTTTCCGCCGATGTTCAAAATTTGTGTGGCAACGGAACGGTAAATTCAGGTGAGCAGTGCGACGGCTCGGCTTTGGGCGGGGGAAGCTGTACGGGCCAAGGTTATGCCGGCGGCACTTTAAGCTGCAATTCCAACTGCACTTTTAATACTTCTGCTTGTACTTCCGGTGGCGGAGGAGGCGGAGGCGGTGGCGGAGGCGGATATGTCGCGCCAGCCACCGGCGTTATCCTCTCCGGCCGAGCTTATCCCAAGAGCACGATAACGGTTTTGAAAGACGCGCAAATTGCGGCAACTACGGTTGCTGACGCAAATGCCAATTTTTCAATGAGCGTTACCGGCATTTCCAGCGGCAATTATATTTTTAGCGTTTATTCGGAAGATAGCAAAGGAATCCGCTCATCTCTTTTAACTTTTCCTGTAAGTGTAAGTTCCGGCGCCACCACGAACATTGGCGGCATTTTTATCGCCCCCACCATCGCGGTTGATAAGAGCGAAGTTAAACGCGGCGACAACATCGCGATTTTTGGGCAAAGCGCGCCAAGCGGAGAGATTACCATTGCCGTTAGTTCTGGGGAAGAGTTTTTTGGAAAAACTGCCGCTGATCCGAATGGCGCGTATCTTTACAACTTTGATACTACTCAACTGGATATGGGTCAGCATTTCACAAAATCAAAAGCGGCCAAAGAAGGCGCGATTAGTTCTTTTAGCAAGGCCATCAGTTTTCTCGTTGGCACAAAAAATATTGTAGCCGCGCCGCCAGCAAAATGTCCGGCCAAGGCAGATATAAACAGCGATTGCAAAGTCAATCTGGTGGATTTTTCCATTGCCGCGTATTGGTATAAGCGGACAATTAGCGCAGAATTCGCGGTTAAAGAAAAGGAGTGGTTAAACGGCGATGGCAAAGTAGATTTGGTGGATTTCAGCATTATGGCGTTTTATTGGACCGGGTAATTATGAATTCAAAGTCAAAAATTAAAAATTATTTTATTCCCGTTTTGGCGATATTTACATTGTTACCTTTGCTAACTTTTGCGGCGGAACTTCGCGTTGAAATAAAAAATCGGGAAATCAGCGTTGGCGAGCAGTTTAAAGTTGATGTTGTTTTGAACGCCAAAGGAGAAGAACTTAATGCCATAGAAGGAAGTATTTTGTTTCCCGACAATCTAATTTCGCTCAAAGAAATAAGAGACGGAAATTCCATAATTAATTTTTGGATTGAACGGCCTAAAATAACAAATGAAAGGAAAATTGATTTTTCCGGAATAATTCCGGGCGGATACAAAGAAGCAAACGGATTTCTTTTTTCCGCGATATTCGTCGCTAAAAGCGAGGGGCAGGGAATAATAGAATTTCGGAATTTTAGGGCGCTTAAAAATGACGGCCTCGGCACGTCGGCTTCTTTGGCGGCTTCCAGTTTCCAATTTCTCGTTTCCAAACAAGTCCCGGTTTCTCAAATCCCAACTTCTGAAATTAAAGACAGCGATCCTCCGGAAAAATTTGGATCGGAAATTGCGAGCGATCCGACGCTTTTTGACGGTAAATGGTTTTTGGTTTTTGCGACGCAAGACAAAGGGTCGGGTATTGACCATTATGAAGTCCGCGAGAATTTTTGGGGCGGATTTGTTATCGCAAAAAGTCCGTACATTTTGCAAAATCAGAATGTTGACAAAAAGATTTATGTAAAAGCAACAGACAAAGCGGGCAACGAAAGAATTGAAGCGTTTTACCCGGTTCATTATAGGCCGTGGTATCAAAATTACCGGATAATCGCTATACTAATGATAGTGGCGGTAATTGTCGGCGTAATTTTGAAAAAATTCAATGGCAAAAATCGGTAAAATCGCATTAATATTTTTATTTTTCAGCGTATTGCCCGCTGTTGCAAGCGCGGCGACTTTGTATTTTTCTCCCTCATCGGGATCTTACGCGGCGGGTAGCGTTGTGACAGCAAATATTTATGTATCGAGCGTCGACCAGGCGATGAACGCGGCTTCGGGAGTGATTTCGTTTCCAAGCGATAAGTTAGAAGTAACTTCGCTTTCAAAAACGGGCTCAATTTTCAGTTTGTGGGTTCAGGAGCCGTCGTTTTCCAACAGCGCCGGGACGGTCAATTTCGAAGGAATAGCGCTTAATCCGGGATTTATTGGAACCAGCGGAAAACTTATTACGGTAAATTTCAGGGTAAAAGCGGCTGGCGTCGCCGCGCTGAACTTTTCTTCCGGTTCAATACTCGCCAATGACGGCAAAGGCACAAATATCTTAATTGGTTTGGGAAACGCCCAATTTAGTTTGAATGTAGCGGCAGTGGGACCTCAGGCAACGGAATCAATAAGTCCCTCAGTGGCGGCCGGCACGCCTTTGGCGCCTAAAATTTCTTCGCTTACCCATCCGGACCCGGAAAAATGGTATGCAAACAGCAATCCCAAATTTGTCTGGTCAGTGCCTTCTGACATTACGGCAATAAGAATATTATACGACAAATATCCCGCTTCCCAGCCGGGAGTCGTTTATGTTCCGGCGATTTCCGAAAAGCAGTTGGAGGATATCAAAGACGGCGTTTGGTATTTCCACGCTCAATTCAAGAATGCTCAGGGCTGGGGCGCGATTTCTCATTTTCGTTTTCAGATTGACACCCAGCCGCCCGAACCGTTTGTCATAAAATTTATTGACGGCAAAGAGCCGGAAAATCCGCAACCGACCGTGATTTTCGACGCCGATGACGCGCCTTCGGGAATTAATTATTACAAGGTTAAAATCGGCGAAGGAAACTTCTTTCTTGTTTCATCGAATGAAACAGTTAAAAGCAATCCTTACACTTTGCCTCTTCAAGCGTCGGGTAAAAGAACGATTTTAGTTCAAGCTTTTGATAAGGCCGGCAATTACACGACAGCCAGCGAAGAATTTATCATCAAACCTTTGGAAGCGCCTATTATTACCGACTATACCAAAGAATTGGAAAGCGGCGAACCAATCATGGCTCGCGGCACAACTTACCCCGACAGCGCGGTGACTCTTTGGCTCCAGAGAAATGGCGACGAAGCGAAAAGTTTTAAGATTCAAAGCGACAAAGAGGGAAATTTTATTTTCGCCGCCGACGGAGGATTAAAAGACGGCGTTTACAAATTATGGGCGGAAGCGACCGACGGCCGAGGCGCCAAAAGTTTGCCGACTGAGAAATTTACCATTGTATTGGCAAAGGCGGCAATTTTCCGCGTCGGAGGCTGGGCAATCAGTTTTCTCGCCATTATCGTTCCTTTTATCGCTTTAATATTTGTCCTTTTTATGATTGTTTGGCGCGGCTGGCATAAATTATCTTTTATGAAAAAACGTCTCAGGGGAGAAGTTCGCGAAGCGGAACAAGCGCTTCATAAAGCGTTTAATTTGTTAAAAGAAAATATTAGCGAACAAATTAAAATGCTTGAAAAAACCCGGACGAAACGCGAGCTCACCGAAGAAGAAGAAAAAATTATCCATCATCTGAAAGAAAACTTGGACAGCGCGGAAAAGTTTATTAAAAAAGAAATTGAGGATATTGAAAAAGAAGTGAAATAAGTTTTATAACAAAAACAGCCTTGATTCCAAGCCGTTTTTGTTCTAAAATAAATATTCATGAACCGTCCAATTCCTCTTTTTATTTTAATTATTTTTTTGGCTGTCGCAGCCGGTTTTTTTGTTTATCCGAATTTTCCGCAGGGATTTGATTTTTTGGCAAAGCGCTTGCCCTGGCGGCTGGGATTGGATTTGGTCGGCGGCGCGCATCTTGTTTATGAAGTTGACATGAACGAAGTGGCCAGCGTTGACCGCGATTCGGTAATGAGCGGGCTTCGGGACATGATTGAAAAAAGAATCAATCTGTTCGGCGTCAGCGAACCGCAGGTGGTTTCAGCCAAAGAAGGCGATAGTTATCGCTTAATCATCGAACTCGCCGGCGTCAAAGATATCAAAGAAGCCATCAATCAAATCGGTTCCACTCCGCTTCTGGAGTTTTATGAACAGATTGAAATGGGAACTTCCACTCAATTATCTCCTACCAATTTAACTGGCCGTTATTTGAAAGGGGCTCAGCTTGATTTTGACCAAACCACCGGTTTTCCGTCCATCAGTCTCCAATTTAACGACGAGGGCGCCAAGATTTTTGAAGATATAACCGCCAGAAACGTCGGAAAGAGCCTTTGTACGGTTATTGACCGCCAGCTTATGGAAGAAAAAGATTGCGCCACGGTGCAGGGAAAAATTTCCGGCGGTCAAGCGCAAATTACCGGCCGATTCACGACCGAGGAAGCGAAAAGAATAGTCTCTCGATTTAACGCCGGCGCTTTGCCGGCGCCGATAAAGCTGGTAAGCCAGGAATTAGTGGGCGCGAGTTTGGGCCAAGAATCTTTGAAAAAAGCGATTTACGCCGGCATTGCGGGAACGATTATTATAATGATTTTTATGCTTGTTTATTATCGGAGTCTTGGATTTTTCGCCTCTCTGGCTCTCTTGATTTACACTGTTTTAACGCTGGCGGTTTTCAAAATTATTCCTTCCATGACGATGTCTTTGTCGGGAATTGCCGGATTTATTCTTTCTATCGGCATGGCGGTTGACGCCAATATTTTGATTTTTGAAAGAACCAGGGAAGAAATCAGGCGCGGGCTGTCAAGAATTTCGGCCATTGAAGAGGGTTTCAAGCGCGCCTGGCCGTCAATCCGCGATTCCAACGTCTCAACTATCATCACTTCGGTGATTCTTTATTATTTCACCACCAGTTTTGTCAAAGGATTCGCTTTGGCTTTGGGCATAGGAGTGATAATGTCCATGTTCTCGGCGATAACGGTGACAAGAATATTGATGAGAGCATTCATTAGAAAATAACACTATGAATATAATTGCCAAAAAACATATTTTTTTGCTGATTTCCGGAACTTTGATTGCGGCGAGCATCGGAGCGATCGCTGTTTTTGGATTGAAGCCGGGTATTGATTTTACCGGCGGCACATTGTGGCAAATAAAATCGACAACCGACAATCGACAACTGACAACTGACAATCTGAGGGATTTTTTCGAGAAAGATTTAATGGTAAAAAATTTCATCGTTTATTCCCAAGAAACCAATCAAAGTTTTTTGATTCGTCTGGGGCATCTCTCCGAAGAAGAACATCAAAAATATTTTGAATCGCTTGAAATAAAATTCAATGGAATTGAAGAACTTCGTTATGAAGCTATCGGCCCGGCAATCGGCAAAGAATTAAGGAATAAAGCTTTTTTGGCGATTATTTTCGTGCTTTTGGGAATTTCCCTGTATGTGGCTTACGCTTTCAGAAAAGTTTCTTACCCCATCAAGTCTTGGAAGTATGGCATCATCACTTTACTGACTCTTTTTCACGATGTTTTGATAGCCGCCGGCTTTCTGGCGTTTTTGGGATACCGGTTGGGGATAGAACTGGACACCAAATTTATCGTGGCGATGCTTGTGGTAATGGGTTTTTCGGTTCATGACACAATCGTGGTTTTTGACAGAATCAGGGAAAATCTGCTTAAAGAAAGCGGCCGCTTTGACCTTTCGGCAATTATCAATGACAGCATTAACCAGACAATAGCGCGTTCAATCAACACTTCTTTGACTTTAGTTTTGGTATTGCTGGCACTTTTCTTTTTCGGCCCGTTTTCTTTGAAATATTTTGTTCTGGTGATTATGGTTGGGACCATCGTGGGAACATATTCGTCGATTTTTATCGCCAGTCCGGCTTTGCTTATCGCGAAAAAGAAATAGCGAAAATTGTCTTGACAGACAGGGGTAATTATGATTATATTTGAAGAATGGCGAATTTAAAAGAAATAATTGAAAAATTGCTTGAAAATCTTTCTTCGCGGCAAAAAGAAATTATTGAAGAGAGATTCGGTTTGAAGGGGCGGAAACTCACTTTGGCGGCAATCGGCAAAAAATACGGTTTGACCAGAGAAAGAATAAGGCAAATAGAAGCCGCGGTTTTAAAATTGATAAAAAAAGAACTCGAAAAAAGCGAAGCGAGAAAAATTATAGAAAAAAGCCTGCTCCGGCTGAAAAAAATCGGCGGCGTAAGAAAAGAAGAAAATTTTATTAACGATTTGAAAATATTGTTGAAAGACAACGGCGTCGATTATAGGCAAATCAGATTTATTTTTGAAGTTGCCGGAAACCCGCGCTTTCACCGCAACGACAAAAATTTTTATAATTTCTGGCACCTTGACGAGGATTCTTTTAAAAGAGCGGTTGATTTGATAAACAAACTGGAAAAATTTTTTTCCGGCAAAAAAGAAAAATTGCTCGCCGCCTCCTACGGATTTAAAAATCCGTCAGAGCAAAATTACGTTTCCATATCGAAAAAATTCAGAACCAATCCCTTTGGGCAATTCGGCTTAACAAAATGGGAAGAAATTCATCCCAAAACCATGAGGTCCAAAGCTTATTTAATCATTAAAAAACACAAATCTCCTTTGCACTTCCGCGAGATTACGAAAAAAATCAACGAGGCTAAATTTAACGGCCGGTCCGCTTTTGAAGCAACGGTGCATAATGAACTTATCAAAGACCCGCGTTTTGTTCTGGTCGGCCGCGGAATGTACGGTCTTGCCGAACTCGGCCATCAGCCCGGCATCGCTAAAGAAGTCATCCAGCGCATTTTGAAAAACAAAGGTCCGCTTCGCAAAGAGGAAGTCGTTAATCTGGTGAAACAGGAAAGATTTCTCAAAGACAACACGATTTTATTGAATCTTCAGAACAAAAAGCACTTCAAAAAATTGCCCGACGGCAGGTATCATCTCGCTTAATCAATCAAATATTTATAACTAATGACTAATGCTTTTGATGTTATTTCCGGCGTTATTGGAAGCATTTTAATGGTCTTTTACGGCGTTTGGTGGCTGGTTTTGCCAATAATTCTTTTTTTGATTTTTAGGAATGTTTGGCTGATATACGTCAGAACCGAATTCATCAGAAGCAAAAAATGGAAACTTTTTGAAATCAAGGTTCCGAGGGAAATTTTGAAAACTCCGAAAGCTATGGAACAGGTTTTCGCGAGTTTGTACGCTTCTTATACCTACAATTTGAGTTGGCTTAGAAAATGGATAGACGGACAAGTCAATCTCTGGTTTTCTTTTGAAATAGTCGGTTATCACGGCGGGGTTTATTTTTACGTTTACGCGCCCGAGGAGAGGAAAAATTTAATTGAAAGCGCGATTTACGCCCAGTATCCGGACGCGGAAATCGCGGAAGTTGAAGATTATATCGACCTTCTGCCAACGGTTTTGCCGAATGAAACTTTTGACCTTTGGGGAACAGAACTGGTTTTAGCCCGCGAAAATTACCTTCCCATAAAAACTTATCTTAGTTTTGAATCAATGGTGGAGGAACAGCGACTCGATCCGATTTCGGTTGTGGCTGAAACAATGTCAAAATTGAAAGAGGGAGAATTTATTTGGCTTCAAACGTTAATTAGTCCGACCGGAGCGCCCACCGGCAACAATTGGAAAAAAGAAGGAGAAGAAAAAATCGCCGAAATTGTCGGTCGGGGAAAAGTAAAGAAGGGCGGTTCAGCCGTTAATGCCTGGCTGAAAAATTTTTTTTGGGCGCCGGTGGAACATCCAACTTGGCCCGGCGAGAAAAAACCGGAAGCTCCCGCCATGAAATTTTTATCGCCCGACGAACAGGATATGGTTAAAGAAATCGCCAATAAAATTTCCAAACTGGGATATAAAACCGTCATTCGTTTTGTTTATATCGATCGGCGAGACAGTTTTACTCCGGCCAATTTTTCGGCCATGATAGGAGCTTTCCATCAATTTAATACTCAAAATCTCAACGCTTTCAAGCCTAATTACATGATTACTCTTTACGATTCGCTTTGGGCAAGGATTTTTCCGAAATATAAAGATTTAAAAACGCTTTACAAAAAAAGGAGAATTTTCGATTATTACAAAAAAAGAAAATTCGGAAAATACAACAAGGTTTGGGAACAGAAATTTCCGGTTTTGAACATCGAAGAACTGGCAACCATTTATCATTTCCCGGGAGTGCCGGTGGGAGCGCCGCGGCTCAGAAAACTGGAATTCAAGAAAAGCGGCCCGCCCGCCGGCTTGCCAATAGAATAATATGCCTGATATGGAAAAAGACGAAACAACTTTATTCGCCCAAACTAATTTTCGGGGAGAAAAACGCCGTTTCGGCATCAAAACCGACGACCGCCGGCGTCATTTTTACATTATCGGGAAAACCGGCGTCGGTAAAACGACGATGTTGGAAAACTTGGCCATTGCCGATATCCGGGCCGGTCGCGGAGTGGCAATAATCGACCCCCACGGCGAATTCGCCGAAAAAATGCTTGATTTTGTGCCTGAGAGCCGGCTGGATGACGTGATTTATTTTAATCCCGCGGACATTGACCATCCCATTGCTTTTAATCCTTTGGGGTCGGTCAGGGAAGAACACCGCCATTTGATCGCGTCAGGCATGATGGGCATATTCAAAAAAATTTGGGTTGACGCCTGGTCGGCGCGAATGGAATATATTCTGAATAATACGCTTTTATCTTTGCTCGAGTATCCCGACTCGACACTTTTGGGCATTATGAGAATGTTGGCGGAAAAAGAATACCGGAAAAAAGTCGTTGACAATCTGAAAGACCCGGTGATTAAGGCTTTTTGGCTTAATGAATTTGCCCGCTATTCCCAGAAATTTGAAACAGAAGCGGTGGCGGCCATTCAAAACAAAGTCGGCCAGTTTGTGTCCAATCCTTTAATCAGAAATATCATCGGCCAACCGCATTCAACCATTGATATGAGAAAAGTGATGGACGACAGAAAAATTTTAATCGTCAATCTTTCTAAAGGCAAAGTGGGGGAAGATAATTCCGCTCTTTTGGGAGCGATGATAATCACCAAACTTCAATTGGCGGCGATGTCAAGAGTGGATTTGCCGATGGAGCGCAGGTTGGATTTCTATCTTTATGTTGACGAGTTTCAGAGTTTTTCAACTGAATCGTTCGCAAACATTTTGTCCGAAGCCAGAAAATATCGCTTGAATCTTATTCTGGCCCATCAATATATCGAACAGCTTTCCGAGGAGGTCGGAGCCGCGGTTTTTGGAAACGTCGGCACAATCGTTTGTTTCCGGGTCGGAGCGACCGACGCCGAATTTCTGGAAAAAGAACTTCTTCCGGAATTTAACGCCAATGATTTGGTCAATCTGCCGAAATATCATATTTATATAAAATTAATGATTGACGGCGTGGCCTCAAAGGCTTTTTCCGCCGAAACTTTATCGCCGTTTGACGCGCCATTGGAATCGTTCAAAGATATTATTTTTGAAAATTCGCGGAGAAAATACGGAACGCCGCGCGCCGTTGTTGAACATAAAATCGCCGAAGAATGGAAAGCAGAAACGGGAATTATCGAAGAAAAAATTCGGCGCCGCGAAGAACAGCCGCTTTCAAAAATTTTGACGCCGGAAGGAACGCCTTTTAGAAAGACGGAACAACGGGAATCGCCGGCGCCGAAAGAGAAAAAGCCGGCGGCGGATATTGAAGAACTAAGAAAAGCCATTGAGGAATCGCTAAAAAGAAAAGAATAATAACAAAACTATAATTTGAATAATGTATATTGAAATTGAACCCCGAGAAGAAGAGGAGTTAAAAAACGGATTAAAAAAAAGAAACGATTTTGAAGCCAAAAGATTAAGCCGTTTTCTTGATTATCCGGATTTGACGCGCGATAAAAACAGCCCTTTATTTGAACTTGTCAGGCGCATTAAAAATATCGAACGTTTTTCCGATTTCGACGAAATCAAAATTCCGGAAATCGTTCGAGCCGATATTAGTTTTGATTTGTTTAATTTCCCCGCCGACCATCCCAGCCGGAGCCGTTCCGACACTTATTACATTGACAACAACCACATTTTGCGAACCCACACCACGGTAATGTGGTATTACTATTTGAATCAGGAAATTATTAAAGAAAAAATTAAAAACAAGATGTCCATAGGAGCTCTTTCTTGCGGCAAAGTTTACCGCAAGGATGAAATAGACCGGAACCATATGAATGTTTTTCATCAGATTGACGGCTGGTATCTTTCTCCAAAATCAGAAAAAGTCGTCACCATCGACGATTTAAAAATAATTCTAACCGAAATCGCTCAAGCTATTTTCGGCAAAGACATAAAATTCAGGTTCAGCATCGATAAGTTCCCTTACACCGACCCGAGCTGTGAGATGGAAATAGAAGTGGAAGGAAGGTGGGTGGAAGTTTTGGGTTCCGGCATTGTTCATCCGGTTGTTCTTAAAAATTTGGGAATTAATCCCGATGAATACAACGGTTGGGCGTTTGGTTTTGGATTGGAAAGATTGGCGATAATAAGCATGAGTCTTCCGGATATTCGTTTGCTTTGGTCCGATGATCCGAGGATTAAAAAACAGCTTATTTTAGGCAATAAATATGTCGCGGTCAGCAAATATCCGCCCATCACCAGAGATATATCGTTTGTGGTCGGCAAAGATTTCGTTCCCAATAATTATTTTGATTTAATAAGGGATATCGGCGGGAATTTGGCTGAAGAAGTGAAGCTGATTGATAAATATGAAGATTTTGAAAAATTTGGAAAGAATAAAATCAGTTATACTTATCGTATAATTTATAGAAGCAATGACCGAACTTTGCTTTCAAGCGAAGTTGATAAAATCCAAGAAGAAATATACACTGAAACAGCAAAACAATTTAACGCTGAATTGAGATAGCTCCTATCGTCTAGTCTGGTCCAGGACACATCCTTTTCAAGGATAAAACTCGGGTTCAAATCCCGATGGGAGCACCATTTTAATTTTTCAATGAAAATTCTTGCTGTTGAAACAAGTTGCGATGAGACGGCAATTGCGCTTGTTGAGGCAAAAGGCAATTTGATAAAAAACCGCTCCGCCGGCTGGCGGATTAAAATTTTAAAAAATTTAGTGGCGTCTCAAATAAAAATTCACCGGCCTTACGGCGGCGTGGTGCCGAATTTGGCAAAAAGAGAACATCTCAAAAATTTACCGATTCTTTTTAAAAAGATTCAGGATTCAGGAGTTAAGATTCAAGACTTTGATTTAATTGCCGTTACGGTTGGTCCAGGGCTTGAGCCGGCCTTATGGACCGGCATAAACTTTGCTAAAGAATTGGCAAAAAAATGGAAAAAACCGATAATCGGGGCGAGTCATTTGGACGGACACCTATACTCTTTTTTACTTCAGCGAAAAAGAGTAAATTTGCAAAAGATTTTTCCCGCAATTGCTTTGATTGTCAGCGGTGGGCATACGACTCTGCTTTTATTGAAAGATTTAACACATTTTAAAAAAATAGGGGAAACAAGAGATGACGCCGCTGGCGAAGCGTTTGATAAAGCGGCGAGATTGCTGGATTTGCCTTATCCGGGCGGTCCGGAAATTGAAAAATCGGCAAAATTCGGCAATCCGCAAGCGATTGATTTCCCCCGGCCCATGCTTAACCAAAAAAATTACGATTTTAGTTTTTCCGGGCTTAAGACGGCGGTATTATATTATTTAAGAGACAATAAAAACGCAAAAAAAGAAGATATTGCCGCTTCTTTTCAGCAAGCCGCTTTTGACGTTCTGGTTTTGAAAACTTTGAGAGCCGCCAAAGAATTTAAAGCCAAATCAATTTTTGTTTCCGGCGGCGTGGCGGCGAACAAAACTTTAATGAAGGAATTCAAAAAAGCCATTAAAAAATCACCCAATTATCCGGTTGCCCAATCGCCAAATTTATTTATCACGGAATTTCCGACCGATAATGCCGCAATGATTGCGGCCGCAGCTTACATAAATTTTTTACGGGGAAAAAAAAGACGGTTGACAGCCCAAGGAAATCTTTCAATATGAATTTTCAATTTCTAAAAAATCTTGACTGGAAACTGAATTTCGCCGTTTTATTTTTAACAACAACCGGTTTATTGTCTTTGGCCAGCGCTAAGCCGGAGTTGTTTTGGAAGCAGCTTCTTTTCTTCGGCATCGGCTTGATTTGCGTTTTTCTGACCGTTCAATTTGACTGGCGGCCGTTCATAAATTATAAAACCGTGATTTTAGGAATTTATCTTTTTATAATTTTTCTTTTATTCATTACTTATTTTTTCGCGCCAACCGTTCGGGGGGTAAAAGGCTGGCTGCCCATCGGTCCTTTTCAATTTCAAGCATCGGAATTCGCCAAAATAGTTTTAATCGTTCTTTTTGCCAATTTTTTCAAGAAAAGGCATATTAGCATCGCCAGGGTTTCCAATTTGCTTATTTCTTTCGTTTATTTCGCGGCACCCGCTTTTTTAGTTTTAATTCAGCCGGATTTGGGCTCGGTTTTGATTTTATTTTCTATTTGGTTCGGATTTCTTTTGGTTTCCGGAATAAAATGGCGTCATTTGGCGATTGCTTTGATTATTTTCTCGCTCGCCGGAATTTCAATGTGGTTTTACGGTTTGCATGATTATCAAAAAAACAGGATTCTGGGAGTTTTCCTTCCGGAAAGAGACCCCTTGGGAGCGAATTACAACGTGATTCAGGCGAAAATTGCCATCGGTTCCGGAGGTTTTTTCGGCAAAGGATTCGGACAGGGAACGCAAACTCAATTGGGATTTTTGCCTGAAGCCGGAACGGATTTTATTTTTGCGGCCATTGTCGAAGAATTCGGGTTTTTGGTCGGCCTTTTGATAATTTTTGCTTTTCTTGTTTTGGCATTCAGGATAATCGATATCGGTCTGGCCGCTGATAATAATTTCAGCCGTTTTATTTGTCTTGGGGCGGTAATTTTTTGGGGAGTGCAATTTATGCTTAACATCGGCTCTAATTTGGGACTGACGCCGGTTATCGGCGTCACTTTTCCGTTTTTAAGCTACGGCGGTTCCAGTCTCTTGACCAATTTGATTTTAATCGGTATGATTCAATCCATTGTTGCCAGAAAATGAAAATCGCCATTTTATTGATTGTCGGCAGTTTGGTTGTCAGCGCTGTTTCCGGATTTTTTGTTGAAAATCTTCGGCCAGTTGAATATTTAAAAGACCCGCCCGTTGTCCTTGACATTCCCCAAGGCATCGGCTTTAATGAAATAACAGAACGGATTAAAACCGCAGGTTTAATTCGTTCAAAAAAGATTTTTAAAACATACGCTGTTTTAAGCGGTAAAGCCAATCGTATTCAGGGAGGCGGTTACAGTTTTTCTGCGCCGGTTTCAGCGCTTGAATTGCTTAAAATTTTAACTGAAGGTCCAAGGGAAATTTCAATGACAATTTTTCCCGGAATGACTCTGAAAGAAATTGACGCCCGGCTTTCAGAATTAAGCATCGTCGTTAAAGGCAAACTGCTCGATTTCAATTTCGATAATTTGACAACTGAATATCCGTTTTTAAAAGGAGTCGATTCGCTTGAGGGATATTTGTTGCCGGACACATATTATTTTTACGAGAATACCCGACCCGAAACGCTGGTCAGAAAAATTTTGGACAATTTTAAAGAGCGGGCCTTGCCTTTTTTCCGGACAAATGATAACGTTGCGAATGTTTTAAAAATCGCTTCTTTTCTGGAAAAAGAAATTCCGGACAATGACGAACGCCGGATTGCGGCCGGCATAATTGAGAAAAGGCTGAAGAACGGCATTTTTCTCCAAATTGACGCCACTGTTATTTATGCTAAATGTTCGGGAAGATTTTTGGATTGTCCCGAACTTTTCAAGGATGATTTCAAAATCAAGTCGCCGTATAACACTTATCTTCACGTCGGTTTGACGCCGACGCCGATAGGAAATCCTTCGGTTGAAGCCATTAAATCGGTTATTGAAAAGAAAAATTCGCCCTATTGGTATTATTTATCGGATCCCAAAACAAAAAAGACAATTTTTTCCAAGGATTTTGATGAGCATAATCGCAATCGTGTCAAATATTTATTAAATAACAGATAATTTTTTTCGGTCCCATTCAAATGGGAGGGTATTTTTTTGTTTTTTATGAAATTGCCAACTAAAATTTTTTCTTCCCACCCCAAGAGTTCGATTAGCCAACCGTTTCTGGCCGAAATCCAGCACTCATCCTGGGATTGGTTTATGAAACAAGGTATTCGGGAACTTTTTGAAGAAACTTCTCCGATTAAAGATCCCAGTGGCAAGGAAATGGAGATTCACTTTCTCGATTATTTTTTTGACGAGCCGAAATACGACGAAGAAACGGCTTGGTCAAAAGATTTGACTTTTGAAGCGCCTTTAAGGGCTAAAACAAAATTTGTCGACAACCGGACCAAAAAAACCAAAGAGACCGAAATTTATCTCGGCGATTTTCCGATGATGACTTCCCGGGGAACTTTTATCATCAATGGCGTGGAAAGGGTGGTGGTTTCCCAATTGATTCGTTCCGCCGGTGTGTATTTTACAGCCGAATCTTACAAAGGGAGGAAGCTTTTCGGCGCTAAAATAATTCCGGATCGCGGTTCCTGGCTTGAGTTTACGGTTGACCCGGACGGTTTTATCGGCGTTAAGATCGATCGTCATCGCAAAGCCGCCGTTACTGATTTAATTAGGATATTCGCCAATATGGCCGGCCAGAAAAATTTGGAAAGCAACGATGATATTTTGAAATTTTTCAAAAATGCGGATACCGGCCCGGTTAAATTTATTGAAGCGACCTTGAAGAAAAGCGAAGCCAAGACCTCGATGGATTCTTATACGGAGATTTATAAACGATTGCGTCCGGGCGACTTGGCGACTCCGGAAAACGCTAAACATTTAATTGACGCGATGTTTGAACGGAAAGATCGTTATAGTTTGTCAAAACCCGGCCGGTTCAAATTTAATCAGCGGTTGGGCATTAAAAACAAAGATTCCCTTTTGCTTGATTTTGAAGACATCACTTTGATCATCAAGGAAATTATCCGGTTAAATAACGATTCCGCGGCTGAACCGGACGATATTGACCATCTTGGCAATCGTCGGGTAAGAGCCGTCGGTGAATTGCTTCAAAGTCGTTTGCGCATCGGCTTTCAGCGATTGCGCCGCAATGTTCATGACCGAATGTCCACTTTGGATGTTGCCACCCTTTCGCCGGCTCAATTGATTAACGCCAGGCCGTTGGTGGCAATCGTCAGGGAATTTTTTACCTCTTCGCAATTGTCTCAGTTCATGGATCAAGTCAATCCTTTGGCTGAGCTTGAACACAAGAGGCGCCTTTCCTCGATGGGTCCCGGAGGTTTAACCAGGGAACACGCCGGTTTTGAAGTCCGAGACGTTCATATATCTCATTATGGCCGAATTTGTCCGATTCAAACTCCGGAAGGCGCCAACATCGGTTTAATAAACCATTTGGCTAATTTCGCCCGATTGAACGATTTCGGATTTCTGGAAACTCCTTATCTTAAAGTTAAAAACGGTAAAATAACTTCGGAAATTATCTGGCTGGACGCCATTGAAGAAGCAAAATACAAAATTGTCCAGGGAAATTCCAAATTAGACAGCAACGGAAGAATTAAAGAAAAAATAGTCGAGGGTCGCGTTAAAGGCAAGGCCGGAGTTTTTCCGACGGCAGAAGCCGAATTAATGGATGTTTCTCCTTATCAGATGACCAGCGTGGCAACGGCTTTAATTCCTTTTCTGGAACACGATGACGCTAATCGGGCGCTGATGGGCAGCAATATGCAGCGTCAAGCCGTGCCTTCAATAAAACCGTCGGCTCCTTTGGTTTCAACCGGCGTGGAGGAAAAAGCGGCTTTAGATTGCGGTCGGCTGATAATTTCCAAATCCGACGGAATAATAGTTGAAGTGGACGCCACTAAAATCGTCGTCGAAAATAATTCCAAAGAAAAACAAATTTATATTCTGAATAAATTCAGGCGTTCCAATGATTTTACCTGCATTTCCCAAAAATCTTTGGTGGATAAAGGACAAAAAATCAGGAAGGGCGAGGTTTTGGCCGATAGTTTTTCAACCGACGGCGGCGTTCTGGCTTTGGGACAGAATTTATTAGTCGCTTTTTTGTCTTGGGAAGGCGCCGATTTTGAAGACGCCATTATTTTATCCGAGCGGGTGGTTAGAGACGATATGTTCACTTCAATTCACATAGAAGATTTTGACTGCGATGTCAGGGATACCAAGCTTGGACCGGAAATCACCACGCCGGATATTCCAAACGTGTCCGAGGAAAAATTGAAAAATCTCGACGAGGATGGAGTTATCAGAATCGGAGCCGAGGTTAAAGCCGGAGATATTTTGGTGGGAAAAATTTCTCCCAAGGGAGAAGCGGAGGTTTCCGCCGAAGAAAGATTATTAAGAGCGGTTTTCGGAGAGAAGGCCAGAGATATTAAAGACGCTTCTTTGGTTTTGCCTCACGGAAAATCCGGCCGAGTAATCGGCATTAAAGTTTTTTCGCGCGAAAGGGGAGACAAACTTGAGCCCGGGATAATAAAAAGAATTCGGGTGGAAGTGGCTCAATTAAGAAAAGTGCGGGCCGGAGATAAGCTGGCTGGCCGGCACGGTAATAAAGGCGTGATATCGCAAATTAGAGCCATGGAAGATATGCCCCATCTTGAAGACGGCACACCGGTTGACATTATTCTCAATCCTCTGGGTGTTGCTTCCAGAATGAATCTCGGTCAGATTTTAGAGACTCATCTTGGATTAACCGCCCAAAAATTGGGTTATCGGGCGGTTTCTCCGATTTTCGTCGGCGCCACCGAAGAAGATATTTCCGGTGAACTTAAGAAAGCCGGTTATCCGGAAAACGGCAAATTGAATCTTTTTGACGGCCGGACCGGCCAGCCGTTCCCTAAGCCGATTACAGTCGGTTACATCTATATAATGAAACTTAATCATTTGGTTGAAGATAAAATCCACATGCGTTCCATCGGGCCGTATTCGTTGATAACCCAACAGCCGTTGGGCGGGAAAGCTCAATTTGGCGGACAGCGATTCGGAGAAATGGAAGTCTGGGCGCTTGAAGGACACGGAGCGGCTTACACTTTACAGGAAATGCTTACCATAAAATCAGACGACGTGCTCGGTCGGACGGCGACTTTTGAATCGATTATCAGAAACGAAAAAATAAAAAATCCAGGCACGCCGGCGGCTTTCAACGTTTTAGTCAGCGAAATAAAAGCGTTGGGATTGGATATTGAAACAGCGAACAAAGACCAGAAATTAAAATGATAGATTTCAATATATTAAAAATTAATATCGCTTCTCCGGAAAAAATTCTTTCCTGGTCGCATGGCGAAGTTATCAAACCGGAAACCATTAATTATCGGACGCAGCGGCCGGAACGCGACGGTCTTTTTTCCGAGCGGATTTTCGGTCCGACAAAAGATTACGAATGTTACTGCGGAAAATATAAAAAAATTCGCTACAAAGGCGTAGTTTGCGACAAATGCGGCGTGGAAATCACCCGTTCTTCGGTTCGTCGGGAACGAATGGGGCATATTTCTCTGGCCTCCCCGGTTGTTCATCTTTGGTTTTTGAGAAGCATGCCTTCGCGCATCGGTTTGTTTATTGACGCGCCGCTCCAGAAATTGGTGAAGGTTATTTATTACGCGGCTCACATCATTACCGAAATCAATGAAGAAAATAAGAAGAAAATTTTAGAGGAAGTAGAGAGAGAATTTAAATCGAGGAAAAAAGCGGTCAGCGGCAAAGAAGCGTCCAAAGAATTGGAAACAGCCGCTTCTAAGACCAAAGAATTTCTTAAGGAAATCAAAATCGGTCAAATTTTAACAGAGACAGAATATCATAATTTAAGCAAACGGTTTGCCGGCGTTTTTGAAGCCGGAAACGGAGCCGAGGCGATTTATAAAATTCTAAAAAATGTCGATTTAAAGCGAGAGGCGAAAAAAATAGAAGAAGAATTAAGCGAAGTTAAAGATGTCAGCCGGCGGAAGAAATTATTTTATAAACTTAAAATCATCCGTTCTTTCATTAAAAACGGATCAAGGCCGGAATGGATGATTTTAACGGTTTTGCCGGTTTTATCTCCGGATATTAGACCGATGGTGGCGCTTGACGGCGGACAATACGCCACTTCCGACCTTAATGATTTGTATCGCCGGGTGATAAACCGCAATAATCGGCTGAAAAAACTTTTGGAAATTCGGGCGCCGGAAGTCATTATTGTCAACGAAAAAAGGATGTTGCAGGAAGCCGTTGACGCTTTGATTGACAATTCGGCGCGTTTCGGTTCCCAGCAATTGAATTCTCAGCGCCGGCCGTTGAAATCATTGGCTGATATTTTGAAAGGCAAAGAAGGAAGATTCCGCCAAAATTTGCTTGGTAAAAGAGTTGACTATTCCGGACGTTCGGTGATTGTCGTCGGACCGGAATTGAAATTTGACGAAGTGGGTTTGCCCAAGAAGATGGCATTGGAGCTTTTCAAACCGTTCGTCATCGGTAAAGTCATTGAAAGAGGATTGGCTTACAACATTAGAAATGCCAATCGTTTGATCGAAGTTGCCGGTCCGGAGATATGGGAAATTTTGGAAGAAATCATTAAAAATAAAAAAGTTTTGCTTAATCGGGCGCCGACGCTTCACCGTTTGGGCATTCAGGCGTTTCGGCCGGTCTTGATAGAAGACATGGCTATCAGAATTCCGCCGATGGTTTGCAGCGCTTTCAACGCGGATTTCGACGGCGACCAAATGGCGGTTTATGTGCCTTTATCGGAAGAAGCTCAAAAAGAGGCGGAAGAACGGATGCTGGCTTCTAAAAATATTTTAAAGCCGGCCACCGGCGATCCGATTGCCCAACCGACCCAGGATATTGTTTTGGGCTGTTATTATTTGACTAAAATTGAAGAGAATAGTGAAGAAAAAAAGAACAAAAAGATTTTTGCTTCAAATGAAGAAGCGTTTATGGCTTATGATTTCGGCTACATTAATCTTGGTCAGCGGATAAAAATAAATATTAAGGGAGAGCTTATTGAAACAACCGTTGGCCGGGCGATTTTTAACCTTGCTTTACCGGAAGATTTCGATTTTATCAATAAGTTGATGAATAAAAAAGAATTAAGCCGGATGATAGCCGCTTTAATTGATAAATACGGCATTGAGGGAATATGGGAGATTCTTGATGAAATAAGATATCTGGGCTTTAAATATGCCACTATTTCCGGCGTCAGTTGGGGGAAGGACGATTTGATGATTCCGGCCGGGAAGACAGAAATTATAAAAGCCGCTGAAAAAGAAGTCGAGGCGATTAAGCGGCAATACGAAGAAGGATTACTGACTGATTTTGAACGGCATGTGAGAATCGTTAATATTTGGGACAAGACCAAGGATAAAATCGCCGCGATTGTTCTAAACATAATTGATCCGTCCGGTTCGGTTTTCACCATCATTGATTCCGGCGCCAGGGGTTCTTGGTCCCAGCCGATGCAGATGATGGGAATGAAAGGATTGGTTCAAAATCCCCAGGGAGAAACGATTGAGTTGCCGATCAAATCTTCCTATAAAGAGGGTTTAAGCGTCTTGGAATTTTTCATTAACACTCACGGCGCCCGAAAAGGATTGACTGATACGGCTTTAAAAACCGCTCAAGCCGGTTATCTTACAAGGCGTTTGGTTAATGTGGCTCAGGATTTAATCATTACCGAGAAAGATTGTAGAACAGCGCAGGGAATAAAAATTATTCGCCGGGAAAGCGATGAATACGGCCATTCTTTTGCGGCAAGGGTTTTCGGCCGTACCGTGCTTAAAGACATTAAAATCGGCAATAAAGTTTTAGTGGAAATGGGCGAGATAATTAATCGTCAAAATGCCGAGCTGATTGAAAATTCCAAAATTGAGGAAGTGGAAGTTCGCTCGCCGATAACTTGCAAAATCATTTACGGAATTTGTTCGAAATGCTATGGTTACGATTTGGGTAGAATTTCTCTCGTTGAAATCGGCGAGGCGGTTGGCGTGGTGGCGGCTCAATCAATCGGCGAACCGGGAACGCAATTGACTTTAAGGACATTTCATACCGGCGGCGTGGCTGGCGTTGACATCACTCACGGCCTTCAGAGAGTCCAGGAATTGTTTGAAATTCATTCTCCCAAGGGCAAGGCCTATTTAGCCGAGGCTGACGGAATTATTGAAGACATCGAAGACGGTAAAGTATTCAAAATCATCAAATTGAAAATTAATAAAGCGACTGCCAAAGGCAAAAAAACCAAAATTATAGAATATTCCGTTTCTCGTTCGGCGACCGTGCTTGTTAAATCGAAAGATAAAGTGGTAAAAGGAGACCAGCTTTCCGAAGGAAGCCTTGACCTTCAAGAACTTTTCCAACTGCGCGGCAAAGAAGCGGTTGAAAAATACATCATCAACGAGGTGCAGAAAATTTATGTTTCCGAAGGCAGCGGAATCAATGACAAGCATTTGGAGATAATCGTCAAGCAAATGTTCTCCCGGGTTCAGATTAAAGAGTCGGGAGATACCGATTTTGTCGCCGGCGAGACAGTGGAAAAATCAAAATTCTTTGAAACCAATCGGGAAATCAAGAAAAAGGGCAAAAAGCCGGCACTTGCCAAACAATTATTGATGGGCGTCAAAAGGGTTGGGCTTTCCACCGAGAGTTTTCTTTCCGCTGCCAGCTTCCAGGAGACCGCTAAAGTTTTGGTTTCAGCGGCCAGCGAAGGGAAAGAAGACGAGTTGCGAGGGCTTAAAGAAAATGTCATTATCGGGCGGTTGATTCCGGCCGGCACGGGCTATCAAAAAAGCGGAAAGAAGGAAAAGATTTTGACACCATAACGGTTCTTATGATAATCTTCTAAAACATGGAAATAGAAAAAGAATTAAAAAATTACGAAATCGGATTTTTGATAAAAGACGAGAATGACAGGCAGGAGATAGTGAAAGCTTTGAATAATTATCAGGCTGCGATTATCAATGAAGGAGAGATAAACGGAATCAGATTGGCTTATCCCATTAAAAAAGAAACAGCCGCTTATTTTGGATACGTTCATTTTTCGGCTGAACCGGCTATAATAAAAAAATTGGAGGACAGCTTGAGATTGAATCCGAAAATTTTAAGATTTTTAATCATTACGCCGCCGGCTGCCAAGACAAAATCGATTTTTTATCAGCCGAGAGCTGCTAAACCTTTCGTTCCAAGGACGGCAAGAACAGCTGTTTCAAAATCGGAAATCAGAAAAGCCGAGAGTCAGCCGGTTTTGACTAACGAAGCGCTTGAGAAAAAATTGGAAGAAATATTGAAATAAAACGATATGAATTTAAATAAAGTTTTTATTCTCGGCCGATTAACCGCTGACCCGCAATTAAGGACTACCCAGACAGGCCAATCGGTGGCGAGTTTTGGAATTGCCACTAATCGGGTCTGGAACGATAAAAGCGGCGCCAAACAAACCGAGGTTGAATACCATAATGTTGTGGCTTGGGGGAGACAGGCGGAAATCATCAATCAATTTCTGTCAAAAGGCAGTTTGGTTTTAATTGAAGGGAGATTGAAGACCAGAAGCTGGCAGGATGCGCAGGGTCAAAATCGCAAAACCACGGAAATCATCTGCGAAAGAATGCAGCTCGGGCCGCGAAGCGATAAAACCGGCAAAGCGGCGGGAGAGGAAACAGATGTTCTTTCAAAAGAAGAGCTTCCAGAAATCGACATCGGCGAAGGAGAAATAAAGGCGGAAGATTTGCCATTTTAATATGCAGTGTTTTTTTTGTTCCCAAAACCAAAAAGCGATTGATTATAAAGACACGGAAACTTTAAAAAAGTTTATTTCTTTGCAGGCGAAGATAGTCGACCCGAAATGGACCGGCATTTGCGCCAAACATCAGCGAATGCTTTCAAAAGCGATTAAGAGAGCAAGAATAATGGGGCTTTTGCCGTTTACCGGCAGATAATGGATATCTCAATCTTTCGTTTCATCAACGGATTGGCCGGCAAATACTGGCTTTTTGATTATTTCGGCGTTTTTTCAGCCCAATACCTCGGTTATTTTTTGATTTTTATAACGCTGATTTTAATTTTTCAGGAAAAGAAACGGAAAGAGAAAATTCACTTGGCGGTTTTAGTTTTATTGTCTTCAATTTTGTCGCGAGGAATTATCGCTGAAATATTAAAATTTTTTGTTTCCCGGCCGCGGCCATTTTCAGCTTTGGGAATAAAACCCTTAACGGAATACGGGGGATATGATATTAATATGTCTTTTCCCTCGGGCCACGCGGCGATTTATTTTGCTTTGGCGGTTTCTATAATTTTATTTTTTCGGTTTAGCGAAGACATATCAAAAAGAAAATGGGGCTGGCGGTTTTTGGGAGCGGCTTTTTTAATCGGAGTTGCCAGAATTTTTATCGGCTTTCACTGGCCTTCGGATATTCTGGCTGGCGCGATTATCGGTATCATCAGCGCCGTGGCAATAAAAAAGATTTTGGATTTTGAATTTAACAAGAAAATCGTGAAAGAAAATTAATAATAAAAAAACGTCTTTCCAGACGTTTTTTTCCTTTCTGGTGCAGTATTCTTGAATTAGTCCGAACGCATTTCGCCGCCTGCGGCGGCGAGGAAGTCCCCCCGCGAAAATTCGGAAAGACGGCGGAGCCGCACCGCTGACAATTTCAAGTTTTTCTTTGGCGGCAAATTCTTTTACAAACCTTATTTTATGAATTTAAAGGTAGAAAGAATTTCCTTAAAAAACTTAATGTCATCCTCATTCAAAAGGAATGAGGGGGTCGAAGTCGAACTGATAAATAGAAACTCTAAACCATCGTCTGATCCTTCTTTCTCTCGCTTTACCATCACCTTAACAGCAAGTGGCATAAAATCTCTCTCAATCACAGTTTCGAAACCGCTCACGTAAAATGTTTTCTCGCCAGAAAGTTTTGCTTTATCTATCGAAGTATACCATCGATTTTCGTTGACATGATAAAGAAGTGCAAATACTCGCTGTTTGTCTACAGATAATATTTCTAAGCTCAATACTGTTTCTGCCTCTTTTGATTGCTTATCTATCTCTGGATATTCTTCTTTCACTTTCCAACCGTATGGATAACTTAATTGAAAAAGGTATTTATTATTACGATAAGTTTTCCATGCTGATTTATTTGCTTGGGGTGGTACAGGAGTCGATGGTTTTAGTCCAGTATCAGTTGTTGATGGCTGTGTGGGCGTTGGTGTAGGAGTGGGGGTAGGAGATGAACTTGGCATAGGAGTTGGCGATATAGTTTGTCTAGTTGAAACAAAATAGGCTCCCGCACCAACGAGCGCAACAATAATTACAACCAGTATTATGTTTATAAATCCTTTTTGGTTCATATGATTAATTATAGCAAAGTTAATAATTGATTTTGACTTTCGGATTAAAAAATTTTCTTCCCCCAAAATTAAAATATGGTTCGAGCCGATGTTTTTCGGGTTCTTTTGCGGTTTTGAGCGGTGCGGCTCCGCCGCGTTTTCTGGTGCCCGGGGAGAGAGTCGAACTCTCATGCCTTGCGGCACACGATTTTGAGTCGTGCGTGTCTGCCATTCCACCACCCGGGCAGACTAATTTATTGATAATATCACGGGAACATAGTACAGTAAATATATTATTATGACAAACGAAGACAAAATTTTAGACAATCCGATTTCCGAGAATCAATCGCCTCAACCTAATTTTCTAGATAAAACCGTTGTTAATGATTTGCCGGAAAATCGTTATCCGGACGCGATTTTTCACCTTGAAGCCGACAAAATAAAACCCAATCCTTATCAACCGCGGAAAAATTTTGACGAGGAATTATTAAAAGAATTGGCGGCGTCCATAAGAGAATTCGGCATTATTCAACCTTTGGTTGTTTCAAAAATAGAAAAAGAAACCGAGACCGGCACGCAAGTGGAATACCAATTGATTGCCGGCGAAAGGCGATTGATGGCCGCCAAAATTCTCGGTTTGGAACGCGTGCCGGCGATTGTCCGGAGAATTTCTTCCGGCGCCGAACAGATGGAATTGGCGATTGTGGAAAATCTTCAGCGGGCTAATCTTAATCCCATTGAAACCGCCCGGGCTTACGCCAAACTCCAGGAAGAATTCCGATTGACTCAAAGAGAAATTGCTGTTCAGTTGAGCAAAAGCCGGGAAACCATCGCCAACACTTTAAGGTTGTTAAATCTCCCCAACGAAATTCAGGAGGCGGTAGGCAAGGGCCAAATAAACGAAAGCCAAGCCAGATTGCTTTTGGCGATTGAAGAGCCGGCTCAACAAATCGCGATTTTTAAAGAATTGTTAACGAATAATTTAAGCGTTCGGGAACTCAAAAATCGCATTCGAAAAACGCTTGCGCCGGAACCGGTGAAAACGGAAATGCTTCCGGAAAATGCCGCCGGCGACTCGGAAATTATTCATTTACAGGAGCAATTGATTGAGATTTTAGGCGCTCCGGTAAAAATTGAAAAAACCACCGGCGCGGAAAAAGCCGGGAAAATCGTCATTACTTTTTATTCTCCGGAAGAAATAAGGGGAATTATCGATAAATTGACTTCCAATCCTTAATTCAATTTATAATTTATTTCTTTTACTCCTTTTATTTTTTTTAATTTAAAAATTATTTTTTCTATTTTATTTTTATCATTAAGAGCGCAGCGGATTTTAACAATCGGATAACCGGCTTGGCGGATGACATTGATGGTTTGAATATTGACGCGATTTTGCGAGAATGTTGAGGAAATATCTTTTAACATCCCGAGCCGGTCCTCAACGATGATTTTTAATTCGGCTGTTTTCGGCTGGGATTTTATGATTGTCAAAGAATCTTTCAGGGCCGACTTGATTTTCTTTTTTGCCGTTTCGGTTTTGACGAACTTCAGCCAGGAATCCGAAGGTTTTTTGCTTTTTTGAGTCAGAATTTCCACTAAATCGCCTGATTGCAATTGATGGTCCAGAGGCACGATTTTATTGTTAATTTTAGCGCCAACGCAATTATCGCCGATTTGCGTATGAATGGTATAGGCAAAATCAACCGGCGTTGAACCGGCCGGCAAATCAATCACTTCGCCTTTGGGCGTAACGGCAAAAATCCTGTCTTTAAAAAAATCGATTTTCAACGATTGGAGAAATTCCTCGGAACCGGAAAATTCCTTTTGCCAGTCCTTTAATTGCCTAATCCAGGCTAATTCTTTTTTTTCGGCGAAAATCGGTTTCTGTTCCAGATATTGTTTTGCGCCTTTGGATTGGGTATAAGCCCAATGAGCGGCAATTCCATTTTCCGCTTCGTCGTGCATTTCCATAGTGCGGATTTGAAATTCGGTCGGTCTGTTATCTATGCAAAAAACCGTGGTATGAAGGCTGCGATAGCCATTGGGCTTGGGAAGGGCGATGTAATCCTTGATTCTTCCGGGCAAAGGCGGCCAAAACTGATGAATAATGCCGAGCGTCATGTAGCAATCTTCAACGGTTTTGAGAATGATTCTTAAAGCCACCAAATCGTAAATCTGCTCCAGATTCATATCATAGCGCAGCAGTTTTTTATACAAGCTGGAATAATATTTAGCGCGAAAATCAATTTTAACCGGTTCAATTTTATTTTCCTTAAGCGTTTTTTCAATAACGGTTTTAACTTTTTCCAGATATTTTTGGCGTTCATCGTATTTTTCTTTCACGTTTTCAATCAGCCAGTTATATTCGGTTGGATGCAAATAAGGGAAAGCTAAATCTTCAAGTTCGCCGGATAGATTCGCCATTCCCAAGCGATATGCCAGAGGCGCGTAAATTTCCGAAGTTTCCAAAGCGATTCTTTTTTGTTTTTGGGGCGGCAAAGCGGAAAGAGTTTTCATGTTGTGGAGCCGGTCGGCTAATTTTATCAAAACAACTCTTATGTCCTGGCTTAAAGCCAAAATCATTTTGCGCAAATTTTCCGCGCGCATCGCCCCAAATTCTTCTTTCTTTGTTTTTAACGTTTGTTTTTTATGAATTCCGTTTTGTTCGCGATATTTCAGGCGGCCGAGTTTGGTGACGCCGTTAACCAAAAAAGAGATTTCTTCGCCGAATTCTTTTTTAATGTCTTCAATGGTGGATTTTGTGTCTTCGGCGATATCGTGAAGAAGGGCGGCGGCGATTGTTTTGCTGTCTAATCGCCATCCGGCGATTTTCAGGGCCGCTTCATAAGAATGATTAAAATACGGCTCGCCGGATTTTCTTCTTTGGCCTTTGTGGGCTAATTGGCTGAAATTATAAGCTTTTTCAATAAGTTCAATATCCGCTTTTGCCAGCGGTTTCGTTTTTTGAATTTCGGATAAAAGTTCCTTGACATTCATATTTATTCATAGTATTCTTTTTTCAGATTTTTTTCAAATTTTGCTGGAGAAGGAGGCTTAAAATATGGAAAGAACGGTTAAGGTGATTAGAATCTCTATAATTCAGGAAGATGAGCAAACCGGAGAAAGGAGATGTTTTGAAATCTTTGGAAATGCCGCGGAGAAAATAGTGATTTCTGCGTTCGGGAAAGGATGGATGCCCGATGACCATGAAGACGCGATGTTCAAAGTTTATTCCAATAATGGAAGAAATTACGCCTGTAGTTATTGCGGCGCTCTTATTCCTTCTTCGTTTGAAAGAGACAAGTGTTCTGAGTGCGGCGAATTGCCGCCGCACATCGAAGTCGGCGTTAGAAAAATAGCCGGCTAATCTTAGTTTTCAAAGGGTTTGTTTTACACAAGCCCTTTTCTATTTTTTAATTTTATGTGGATTGTAATTCGGACAATTTTTGTTTGAACATCTTTCCGGAATCGTTTTCGTTCCTTCCATCATCAGCGAGCCGCAAAGGTTGCAGATATTGCCGGTGGGCTTGGCTTTGATGGCGAATTTACATTTGGGATAATTGGAGCAGGAATAAAATAAGCCAAACCTTCCGCGGCGTTCAATAATTTCACCCTCCTTACACTCCGGACATTTTATTCCGGTTTTTTTCTTAGCTTCTTCTTCGGGACTTTGTTTGATAAATTTGCATTTTGGATAATTGGCGCAAGATATGAATTTTCCGAATCGGCCTTCGCGTTCTATCAGTTTTCCTCCGCATTTGGGGCAGATTTCTCCGGTTTCTTTCGGTCCCTCCATAATTGAGCCGTCTATTTTTCTTGCTCCTTGGCATTCGGGAAATTTAGCGCAGCTTAAAAATTTTCCGGTTTTTGATAATTTAATAATCATTGAACCGCCGCAAACAGGGCATTTAAATTCTTCCGGCGCTTCGCCGAGATTAGTCAGCTTTTTTGTTGTTTTGTCTTTTGCTTTTACTTCCTTTAAAAACGGGCCGTAAAAATTTTTAAGCATTTTTTCGTATTCTCTTTTTCCTTCGGCGATTTCATCCAATTTGTTTTCCATTTCAGCGGTAAAAGAATCGCTGATATACTCCGCAAAATTATTTTCCAAAAATGTGCTGACTACATCTCCGGTGTCGGTGGGGTGCAGCGTTTTGCCTTCTTTTAGGACATATCCGCGGTCGTTGATTGTTTTGATAATAGAGGCGTAGGTGCTTGGCCGGCCAATTTCTCTTTTTTCCAATTCTTTGACGAGTCCGGCTTCGGTATATCTGTCCGGCGGTTCGGTTTGTTTACCCTCACTATTGATATTTATTAAAGTAATAGATTCGTCTTTTGATAATTTTGGCAGCTCTAAATCTTCGCCGCGACTAATCGGGTCAGCTGAAAGCCAGCCCGGGAAAACGACAATACTGCCGCTGGCGGAAAAATCAGGAATTGCTTTTAACATCTGACTTTTGACATCTGACATTTGACAAATATTTGCCGAAATTTTCGTCCTTAATATTTTAGCGTCGGCCATCTGGCTGGCAATTGTTCTTTCCCAGATGAGATTATAAAGTTTTTTTTGTTCATCATTTGTTCCGCTGTGTTTTTGATCAATTTTTGTCGGTCGGATAGCTTCATGCGCTTCTTGGGCGCTTTTGCTTTTAGTGGCGTAAGCGCGCGGCTGAAGATAATTTTTGCCGAAAATTTTTTCGATTTCCGTATAAATTTTGCGAAGCGCTTCTTGGCTGACATTGACGCTGTCAGTTCTCATATAAGTTATCAATCCCTGTTCATATAGTCTTTGGGCGATAGACATGGTGCGCGACGGCGAAAAACCCATTCGCGAACTGGCCGTCTGTTGGATGGTTGAGGTGGTAAATGGCGGCCGGGGAGAGCGTTTAACTTCAGTTTGTTTTATCGTGACGATTTCCCAAGCTTTTGCTTTTTTGGCGATATCAATAATATTTTTCACTTCAGTTTCGTCGCGCGGCTCTTTGTCGCAGATAAGCAAAATAATATCTCCGTTTTTTGTTTTAAATTCTCCGGTAATTACCCAATAGTTTTCCGGGATAAAACTTCTAATTTCCCGTTCGCGCTCCATAATGATGCGCAAAGCCGGCGATTGCACTCGGCCGGCTGAAAGCCCGTATCTTACTTTTTTCCAGATTAAGCCGCTTAAATCATAACCGACCAACCTATCCAAAACGCGGCGCGCTTCCTGGGCTTTGCGTAAATTTTCATCGATATTGCGCGGATGCTCCAACGCTTCTTTAACGGCGTTTTCGGTGATTTCGTGGAAAACAATTCGTTTGGGATTTTTAAGGCCGCAGGCCTCTTTAATATGCCAAGCGATGGCTTCGCCTTCGCGGTCGGGGTCGGTGGCGAGAATCGTTTCTTCGGCATTTTTGGAAAGTTTTTCCAATTCTTCCACTACTTTTTCTTTGCCTGGAGAAATTTCATAATGAGGAATAAATCCTTTTTCAATATCAATCGCTTTTTTATTGTTTTTCGGCAAATCGCGAATATGGCCGACACTGGCGCGGATTTCAAATTTTTTATCGAGATATTTAGAAATGGTTTTTGCCTTGGTTGGCGATTCTACTATTATTAATTTCATATTAGGTATCCTTTTTCCGTTTCTTTTATTATTTCGGCAATCGTCAAAAAGGCAATCGCTTGATTGACGACCGGCGGTTCAAGTTTAGTCAGTTCGATGATTTTGTCAACATTCAGTGGCTTGCCCGTTTCTTGAAGCGTATTAATAATTAACAACTGATTTTTATCGGTAATTATTCCTGTATTTGATTTTTTCGGCCCGCTAAAACTTTTTTTTTGGAAGATTTCAGCGGGTAAATCTTCAAGAAGATCTTCAATTGAACCGATTAGCCTTGCGCCGTCTCTTATCAATTTATGCGAGCCTCGATAATTCGGATGGTCTATCGGTCCGGGAAAAACAAAAACTTCACGGCCCTGTTCAACCGCCCAATTGGCTGTTGCCAACGAGCCGGAGCGTTCGGGCGCTTCTATTATAATAGTGGCGATGCTTAATCCGCTGATAATTCGGTTGCGTTCCAGAAATTGATTTGGAAAAGACGGGGTGTTGGTCGGATATTCAGAAATAATCGCGCCGTCAAGTTCCAAAATCTTTTTCGCTAAATTTTCATTTTGACGGGGATAGATTGTATCAAGTCCGTTTGCCAGAACCGCTATGGTTTGTCCGCCGGCTTTGACCGCGCCTTCATGAGCCGAAGTATCTATTCCCATTGCCAAACCGCTGACAATAATTACGCCTAATTCCGTTAATTTTCGGGCTATTTCTTTGGCAAGCAATCGGCCCTGCGCCGTGGCTTTTCTGGTTCCGACAATGGCGATTTTTGGTCTGTTCGCCAACGGTTCCGACGGCAAATTTCCCAGAACATATAATTTTTCCGGCGGATTTTGAATTTCTTTAAGCAAGGAAGGATATTCGGGATTTTTTTGAGAGATTATCTTGATTTGGCGGTCTTGATTCATTACAATACATTATATACGAAACAATGAACGAAAAATAATATGAGGAAAGAATTATTGACGCATATCGGCATTGGCGCAATACTGGTTTTGGTTTTGGCGGCCGCTTTTGTTTATTTGAGTTTTGATATCGGCAAAAGAGTGGATAAAATAAAGGAATCGAGAAGCAGTCTTGATTTTCATTCTCAGATAGCCGAATTATTATTTGCTTTACGCGCGGATTTTAACGCCGTCAGTCCTTATATTCTCGGAATAGAGAACATTCTTCCTTCTCGGGACGAACTGGTAAATTTTTCCCGCGATTTAAGCGCGGCAGCCGGTCAGAATTCAGTCAGCTTCACCTCTAAATTTTCCGGAGAAAATTTAATCGGGAAAATTTCAGCGGATGATTTGAAATGGATAGGAGTTGATTTCACTCTCGGAGGAGGATTTGATAATATCGTTAATTTCCTTAAAACCGTTGAAAATAGCCGTTATTCCATTAAACTGAACGCGCTTGATTTGAGCCGGAGAGACAACGATTACAGGGGATTGTTGAACGGCAAAGTATTCTATTTTTAAAAAATCATGAAAAAAAATTTTATTTTTATCGTCGGTTTTTTTCTGCTTGCGGGACTGATTGTTTTTGTGGTATATTCGTTGAGTTTTTTAGTCAGTAAGATTAATGCAGCGATGAATATTGAAAACGCCGGTAAACAGCCGATAATCAGAATTAATTTTGAAGGATTGAAAAAGATAGGAATAATAAAATAGAATAAATGTCGCGTTGAAAACTTGGGCGGCTAGTTCAGTGGTAGAACGCTGTCCTGATAAGACAGAGGTCATAGGTTCGATTCCTATGCCGCCCACCAGTCGCGCGATTAGCTCAGTGGTAGAGCGTTTCATTGACATTGAAAAGGTCGGAGGTTCGATCCCTCCATCGCGCACCAAAGTTGACATTACGCTAAATAATATCTACTATTTATCATTATGATAACCGAAGAAATTTTGAAACAAATCAAATCCGGCGCTATGGTGCGGGTTTGGGAAAAGATAAAAGAAGGAGACAAAGAAAGAACCAGCGCGTTTAAGGGAGTTGTTATTGCCCGAAAGCACGGCAAGGAAACGGGCGCGACTTTTACGGTCCGGGCGGAAATGAGCGGTATTGGCGTTGAAAAAATTTATCCCATCAATTCGCCGCTTATCGACAAGGTTGAAGTTTTAAGTTCTCCAAAAAAAGTTCATCGGGCTAAATTGTATTTTTTGAGAAAAGTCTCCAAGAAAGTTTCAAGACGGAAGATTGGCGTGGCGGTGTAAAATTAGTAGTTAGGAATATAAGGAAATTTGCGCGGGTGGCGAAACCGGCAGACGCACTACCTTGAGGTGGTAGCGCCGCAAGGCGTGGAGGTTCGAATCCTCTCCCGCGCACCATAATCCCTTTTCAGAGATTTTTTGATGGGCTTCCGCAACGGAAGCCCATTGTTTTTTTAATGAATTTCGCGACATTTTGAGTTATAATTTTACGGATGGACGAAATAAAACTTGAGACGCCTCTGGAAAAAATTAAAGGCATCGGGCCGAAATTTTTGGTTAAATTGAAACATTTTAACATTGCGACCGTCAAAGATTTGCTTTGGCATTTTCCGAACCGGTATGAAGATTTTTCCAATATCTTCAAAATCGTTGATTTGCAGATTAATCAACATGCGACCGTTCGCGGAGAAATCCAATCGATTAAAATGCGGCGGACTTGGAAGCGGAAAATGTTTATCATCGAGGCGCTGATAAGCGACGATACCGGCAGCATCCGCGCCATTTGGTTCAATCAGAAATTCCTGATAATGATGCTTAAAAAAGGAAAAATGGTGAATCTGGCCGGCAAAGTGGCTGAAGCGCCTAAAGGCGGGTTAATAATGAATCATCCCATCCATGAAATCATCACTTCCTCCAAAGAGAACGGCGATTTGCGGCACACGGGCCGGGTGGTGCCGATTTATCCGGAAACCAAGGGCATCACTTCGAAGGGCATCAGATATTTATTGAAGCCGCTGCTTGATAAAATCGGCAAAATCGAAGAATCGCTGCCCGAAGAAATTTTAAAAAAATACGGAGTTTTGGGAATTGACAAGGCCATAAAACTCGTCCATTTTCCGGAGAAAATCGATGACGCGATTTTGGCGAAAAAAAGATTTGCCTTCGAAGATTTGTTTTTTTTGAGTTTGGCTAATATCCGCCAAAGAATAAAGCTTGATAAAGAAAAAGCTTATTCATCGGATTTTGAGCTTGATGACATTAAAGAATTGCTTGCAAAACTGCCTTTTGAGCTTACTTTCAGCCAGAAAAAATCGCTTTGGGAAATTTTGCAGGACATTAAAAAATCCCACCCGATGAATCGGCTTTTACAGGGAGACGTTGGCAGCGGAAAAACGATTGTGGCGGTTTTAACGGCGCTGGTTTTGGCGAAAGACGGCAAGCAATCGGCTTTTATGGCGCCGACGGAAGTTTTGGCGCGCCAGCATTTTGAAACTTTCAAGAAGTTTTTTGCCGACTTTGACAAAGGCGCCGGGTTAATGACCGGTTCAATGGCAAAAGTTTTTTATGGAGACGGATTGGAAAACGATTTTAAGAAAAACGATTTAACGAAAAAAGTCGGCAACAATGAAATTAAAATTGTTTTTGGCACTCACGCGCTTATTCAAAAATACGTTAAATTCAGCGATTTGGCTTTGGTGATTATCGATGAACAGCATCGTTTCGGCGTCCGCCAGCGGGCGGAGCTTTTTAAGAATCACGGCGCAAAAGAAATGCTTCCTCATTTATTGAGCATGAGCGCCACTCCGATTCCCCGCACTTTGACTTTGGCGGTTTTCGGCGACCTTGATTTGTCCATAATCGACGAGCTTCCGAAAAACAGAAAAGCGATTATCACAAAAATTGTTGACCCTAAAAATCGCGATAAGGCTTACGCTTTTATTCGCGGCCAGGTTAAAAAAGGCAGGCAGGTTTTTGTGATTTGTCCGAGAATAGAACCGACATCTGAAAGCCAGGAAATTGAAAATCAAAACACAACTGAATCAATTAAAAAATCTTTTTTTCATAATTGGGATAATGTGAAAATGGTGAAAGAAGAATATGAAAAACTTTCCAAAAAAGTTTTTCCGGATTTGCGGGTTTTAATGCTTCACGGAAAAATGAAAGCCAAGGAAAAAAACGAAACAATGACGCGCTTTAATAATCGCGAAACCGATATTTTAGTTTCCACTTCGGTCATAGAAGTCGGCGTCGACGTGCCTAACGCCACCATAATGATGATTGAAGACGCGGACAAATTCGGTTTAGCTCAGCTTTATCAATTTCGCGGCCGTGTCGGCAGGGGAGAGCATCAATCTTTTTGTTTTCTTCTTACGGAGTCGTCTTCAAAAATAACTCATGAGCGGCTTAAATCTTTAATTGACGCTAAAAATGGTTTTGAATTGGCCGAAAAAGATTTGGCAATCAGGGGACCGGGAGAATTTTTGGGAACATCGGCCGGCTGGGCGCAAACCGGCGTTCCGGATATGGCGATGAAAGCGATTAAAAATCCGACGCTGGTCAAAGATAGCCGGAAAGCGGCGGAAGAATTGCTTTCAAACGATTCCGAACTTGAAAGATATCCGATTGTCAGAAAAAGATTGGAAAGCTTCCAAGAAGAAATTCATTTGGAATAATTTGGGGTAATCTTTATTAAAAAATCTTTTCCAAGCGAATATTTTCCAGCAGATTGCCTTTCAGAACCAGAATATTTTTGTTCCAGCGACAAAAATTTCTTCCCCCTCGGCGCGCTGGCTCCGACTATTGTCGGAGACCCTAAACGGAAGCGCAGTCCGCCAGCTGGCGGACGTGAGCGGGTTGAAAAAACTTTACATTTTCCGTTGCAAATGAGTGGGAAAAGATTTTTTAATAAAGATGAAAAATTCGATATTTTTACGCTTTCGCCAAAACCAGAGCGATAATTCTTCTCGCGCCGTTTTCTTTTAAAATTCTCACGGCTTCGTTCATTGTAGCGCCGGAAGTGAAAACGTCGTCAACCAGCAGAATATTTTTGTTTTTTATATTCTCGGCGTTTTGAACAGTAAAACAATTTTTAACATTTTTCGCTCTTTCTTCATTATCTTTCAATTTAGCTTGGGGCAAAGTATTTTTCGTTCTTTTCAATCCGTTAATCATCGTCAAATTGAAATTGGCGGCGATAAATTCGGCAAGCGATTTTGACTGGTTAAATCCCCGCCGGCGCAAACTCCGGGAAGAAAGGGGAACGGGAATTACGATATAATTTTCAATTTTCAATTTACAATTTTCAATATATTTTATCGTTAATTCTCCCAGAAGCGGCGATAGATTTTCAAAACTTTCGTATTTAAAATAATGAATCAAGTTGCGGAGAATCGGGTCATCGTAATTTCCCGCGGCGGCCAAAAGATAAGAAAACGGCTGGTTTTTTTTGCCGTGATTGCAGATTTTTTTGTTATCCGCCAATCGCGCCCGGCAAACCGGACAGAATAAAGAGGTGTTGAGTTTAATGAGAGAAAAGCATTGATTGCAAATCGGATTTTCGCCATTGGCGATATATTTTTGGCAATCCAAACAAATTAGCGGGAAAAGGACATCAAAAACGAGATTTTTTATTTTGATTAAAAAAAGAATCATTGTTATAATTGTAGCAGATATGTTTGATTTTTTATCCCGTTCAACTCTTGGCGTTGATATCGGCACGGCTTCCATAAAAATCGTGGAAATCGCCAAATCTTTGCCAAAGCCGAAACTCAAAAATTACGGCATTCTCAGGTCTCGGACGTATTTGGAACGGCCCAACAGCGCCATTCAAACGAATAGTCTGAAAATCTTGGAAAAGGAAACCGCCGATTTGCTAAGAATTCTCGTTAAAAAAGCGAAATTCAAAAGTCGGAACGCGGTTGCTTCCATTCCTTCTTTTTCGGCTTTTACGACTCTTTTGGAAATGCCGATAATGTCAGGAGTCGATGTTTCAAAGACCATGCCGTTTCAGATTCGCCAGCACATTCCTTTGCCGGTTTCGGAAGTCGTCATTGATTGGAATAAAGTCGGCGAGCGGGAAGACGAAGAAGGATTGAAACAGCAGATTTTGATGATAGCCGTGCCGATTGAAATCAAAAACAAATACCAAAACATTTTTAAGCTGGCCGGTTTGAATTTAAAATCTTTGGAAACGGAAAGCGTCAGTTTGGTCAGAGCGCTGGCCGCGGCTGATCCCAGTCCGGCTTTAATAATCGACATCGGCGCCTATTCCACCAATATCGCGGTCAGCGAAAACGGATTTCTTAAAACCAATTTTTTCAGCGATTTTGCCGGAGCTTCGCTGACAAAAGCGATTGCCAACGGCTTGAATATCGGCGTGAAAAGAGCCGAAGAACTAAAAAAGGAAAGGGGATTAATGGGTGGCGGAGGCGATTACGAGTTATCCACATTGTCGGAGCCTCATTTGGATGTTATAATTGAAGAAACGAATAGGGCGAAAAACAATTATGAGAAGAGTTTCAGTCGGAAAATAGAGCGCGCCATAATTGCCGGCGGCGGCGCCAATCTGCCTGGTATTGGAAATTATTTTGAAAAGCGGCTTGGAATGGCAACAACGATAGGCAGCGCTTTTTCTCGAATAAATTATCCGCCGGAAATTGGATTATTCTCCAAAGAATTAGGCCCGGAATTCGCGGTTGCCGTCGGTCTGGGGCTTAAATAATAGATATGCCTTATCAATCGGTTTTAGAAGAACAATTGAAAAAAGGAGAGTATTTGTCAATCGGCTGGCCGTGGCGGCTGTTTGTTTTTACGCTGATTATTTTTTTTCTTTTGGTTTTCATTTATTTCGGCGTGACTCTCGGCTTAAAGCCGTATTTGAAATCCCAAATCAGGAATTCTGAGCAAAAAATTTCCGATTTGAATCAATCGGTCGACGAATCCCAACAAAAGCAGCTGCTTGGTTTTTATTCCCAATTGGTCAATATCAAAGATATAATTAACAGCCGGAAAACCATTTCTCAGATTTTTGATTTTATCGAAAAAAACACTTATCAAACCGTCGGCTATAATATTTTAAATTTCAATCTCGCCGACAGAGAGGCGAAAATAGGGGGTTTGGCGCCTGATTATGAAACTTTAACCAAAGAAATAGCGTTGTTTGAAAAATCCGAAAGTGTTGAAAAAGTAATGCTGGAAAATTCATCAATTGGCGAGTCGATAAAAAGCAAAGCCGACGGAGTGAGATTTACGCTCAGATTGATTTTTAAACCGGGATTTTTCAATCAATGAAAGCCACAACCAAAAGGACAATGAGTATTCTGGCGTCGATTATTCTTTTAATCGGCTCCGTATTCGTTTATGCGTCGTTTATCAAACCGGCCTACGAAGAAGTTTCAAATTTGAAAACCAAAAGCGTCAATTTGGAACAGAGCTTCAATTCTTATCAGTCGTTAAACAATCAATTTCAGAATTTACTTAATGAGTATAAAAATCTGGGAGACTTGGCAAAGCAGATTTCGCTGATTCTGCCGTCGAATCTTGACACGGCTTATGTTCTTTCTCAAATTACCGGCATTGCCGGATTGAATAATTTGGGAATTCAATCATTAAGCGTAAAACAGCTCGCCATCGAACCATCTTCGGAACCGTTTACCAGGGGGTTGGGAGTTCTCGGGATTGATTTAAGGGCCGGCGGTTCTTACGATAATTTCAAGGCATTTTTAAACGGATTGGAGACTAATGTGATGATTTCCAACCCAATTAATTTCAAGGTGGAAAAACAGGGAGATAATTTGGTATATACAATGACAATTGAAGCATATTATCAAGCGGAATAAATTATGGCCATTCTTATAGAAGAAGAAAAAAGAAAAATAAACTGGTTTGCGCTTATCGTTGTTTTGGCGATTGTAGCGGCGCTGACCGCGGCGGTTTATTATTTCTTTTTCACCAATCCGCCTTTGATTGAAGTGGTGGTTCCCGGCCGTTTGAAAATGCTTGAAGAAACTTCTCGGATAAAACTTAATCCGGCGGAAATCTTGGATAGCCCCGCGCTTAAAAATTTGAAAATCCAGGTGCCCGAACTGGTTCCCGAATCCGCCTTTAATCCAAACCCGTTTAAATAAATGGACAACAAGGTTTTGCTCCAAGAACTGGTTAAGCAGAATTTGATTTCCGAAGAAGCCGCCAAAAAACTTTTGAACGAAGCGTCACTCGTCAAGCGCGGCATTGAAGATTTGATTTATGAGCGCCGCCTCATTGACGAAGAAAAATTAGCAAGCGCCAAGAGTCAGATACTCAAGGTTCCTTACAAAAAAATCAAAGTTGAAGAAATTCCCGAAGATGTATTGAAGCTGATTCCCGAAGAAACCGTCAGAAATTATAAAGCGGTTCCCGTCAGCCAGTCCGGCGATACGCTGATTGTCGGAATGCTTAATCCGGACGACCCGAAAGCCCAAGACGCTTTGAAATTTATCGCTCGCCAGATAAAAACCAATTTGGGAGTTTATTTGATTTCTCCTTCTGCTTGGGAAGCGGCCTTGAGGCGTTATTCGCCCTATCGCAGCGAAGTGGAAGCGGCAGTGAAATCTTTGAATTTAATTTCAATGAAAGATTCGGCTGTCGGCCGGATAATCCAGCTTGAAGAAAGCGGAAAAACCGCGGCCAGTGAAGAAGCGCCGATTATTAAAATTGTGGCTTCCACCCTGAAGGAAGCGGTATGGCAAAAGGCCTCGGATATTCATATTGAACCGCAGAGGAACCGTTTGCGGATTCGTTTTCGGATTGACGGAGAACTTCAAGAAGTTTCTTCCATGCCGCTTGAGCTTCATCAGCCGATAGTTTCCCGAATCAAAGTTTTGTCTAATTTGAAAATTGACGAGAATCGCATTCCGCAGGACGGTCGTTTCCGCACCGTGCTTTTCGGACGGGACATCGATTATCGGGTTGCGACTTTTCCCACGCCGGTCGGCGAAAAAGCGGCTGTCCGGGTGCTTGACCCGAGCGTGGGACTTAAGGGTTTGGAAGAATTGGGATTGGTGGGAAAAAATCTTGAAACGGTAAAAAATGGCATTAAAAAACCGTATGGCATGATTCTTATTACTGGTCCGACCGGCTCCGGAAAAACCACAACTTTGTACGCTGTTATGCGGGACTTGAACAAAGAAGCGGCAAATATCGTCAGCTTGGAAGACCCGGTTGAGTATTTTATAGACGGCTTGAATCAATCCCAAGTCAGGCCGGAAATCGGCTATGATTTTGCCAGCGGTTTGCGCCAGATTTTAAGGCAAGACCCGGATATCATTATGGTTGGTGAAATTCGCGACAATGAGACGGCTGGTTTGGCGATTCACGCGGCTTTAACCGGCCATATTGTGCTTTCAACACTTCACACCAATGATGCGGCAGGCGTCATTCCGAGGCTTATTGACATGAAAGTGGAGCCGTTTTTGTTGCCATCGTCTTTGAATTTGATGCTGGCCCAGCGTTTGGTTTCCCGACTTTGCCAGCAATGCAAAAAAGCGGAAAAAGCGCCGGCGGAAATTTCCGAAATTATTAAGAAGGAATTGGAAAAGTTGCCTAAGGAAATTATTGAAAATTCAAAATTTAAAATTGAAGATTTGAATATTTATCATTCTTCGGGCTGTCCGGTTTGTAAAAATAAAGGAGTCAGCGGTCGGGTCGCTTTATTTGAAATTTTGGAAATGACGCCGCAATTGGAAAATATTGTCAGCGCGGGCTTGAGCGAATCAAAAATTTTGGAAGAAGCCAAACGGCAGGGGATGATTAGTTTGCGTCAGGACGGAATTCTTAAAGCTCTTCAGGGGCTGGTGTCAATTGAAGAAGTATTGAGGGAAACGACGGAAATTTGATATAATAATAAAAATGGATTACAAACAAAAATTAAATGATTTATTGTTGACCACGGCTCAGCAAAATGCTTCGGATTTGCATTTGGCGGTCGGCCGCCGGCCGACTTTAAGAATTGACGGAGCGCTGGTGCCGCTTCAAAAAGAGGCGATTCTGACACCGGAAGCGGCCAAGGAACTGGTTTTCGCTCTTTTGACGCCGGAACAAAAAGAAAATTTTTTAAGAGAAAGAGAGGTGGATTTCGCTTATGCTTTTGAAGACAAAGCCAGGTTCCGGATTAATGTTTTTTATCAGCGAGGTTATGAAGCGGCCGCTTTGCGTTATATTCCTTCTCAGATTAAAACCATCGAAGAATTAAATTTACCGCCCATTTTGCATGATTTTGTGAAATTATCGCAAGGATTTGTTTTGTTGGTCGGGCCGGCCGGACACGGTAAATCAACCACCTTGGCGGCGATGCTTGACGAAATCAATCACGGCCAGATGGACCATATTATCACCGTCGAAGACCCGATTGAATACATATTCGCTCAGGATAAAAGCATTGTTTCTCAAAGAGAGGTGGGAATAGACACGCCGGAATTTCATAAAGCGCTTCGTTCGGTTTTGCGCCAAGACCCGGATGTGATTATGGTCGGCGAAATGAGGGACGCCGAGTCGATTGCCACGGCTTTGACCGCGTCGGAAACCGGACATTTGGTTTTTTCGACTCTCCACACCAATTCGGCTTCACAGACGGTTGACCGGATTATTGACAGTTTTCCGGCTGAACAGCAGCAGCAAGTGGCTTCTCAGCTGGCGGCGACTTTAGTCGGTATTATTTCCGAAAGATTGATTCCCAAAATAGGCGGCGGCCGAGTGCCGGTTTGCGAAATTATGATTGTTAATCCGGCCATCCGCAATTTAATAAGAGAAAGGAAAGCGTATCAGATTGATTTGGTTATTGAAACCAGTTCTCAGGAAGGAATGATAACCTTGAATCGTTCTCTGGTGAATTTGGTAAAAAACAGCGAAATTTCTTTGGAAAACGCGGAATTATATTCATTGAATCCAAGCGAGTTAAGAATATTAATGGAGAGAAGTTAAAATGAAATATAAATACACCGCCAGAACTAAAGAGGGGGAATTGCAAGCCGGTTCCGTGGAAGCGCCCTCCAATGAAGCGGCGGCCAATATTTTAAACAGTCACGAACTTTTTGTTCTTTCTTTGGAAGGAGCGGAAGCCAAGCGTTGGCTTGACGGCGTTTTGGCGTTTGTTAATCGCGTTAAACTCGGCGATGTTATGGTTTTTACCCGGCAATTCGCCACCCTTTTGGAATCTCAAGTTCCTTTGGGAGAAAGCATCCGTAGTCTCCATCAACAGACCAGAAACCCCATTCTTAAAGAAGCGATTTACGAGATTGCTTCTGATATTGACGCGGGATTGTCGCTTTCCCAATCCTTAGAGCGACAGAACGCCGTTTTTTCCGATTTTTATATTAATATGGTGCGTTCAGCCGAGATCACCGGCCGTTTGGAAAATTCTCTGAGTTTTTTGGCCGATTATCTGGAAAAGGAAACTGTCTGGCATTTAAAAATCCGCAATGCTTTGATTTATCCGGCTTTTATTGTTTCCTTGTTTTTCGGCGTTGTCGTTATTCTTTTAACGGTTGTTTTTCCGAAACTCAGTTCAGTTTTTGAAGAATCCAACGTGAAACTTCCGTTAATCACCAAAATTTTGTTGAGTGGCGGCAATTTTATGCTTGAATGGTGGTGGCTGGTTATTTTATTGGCTATTTTGCTGATTGCGGTTTTCGTCAATTATTTTAAGTCTTTGGAGGGGGGAATTGTTTTGAGCGAATTGATTTTCCGAACGCCGGTTTTTGGAGAATTATTCAAAAAAATTTATATCGCGCGTTTCACCGAATCGTTGAGCGTGCTTATCAAGGGCGGCGTCCCCATCACTCAAGCCATTGAAATTGCTTCGCATAACATCGGCAATTTGATTTATCGCGACATTCTTCATGAAATCGGCGAACAAGTCAAAGCCGGCGAGTCGCTTTCCTCGCTTTTATTTCAAAATGAACATTATTTCCCGCCGCTGGTCGGCCAAATGGTTTCCGTGGGCGAAACCACCGGCCGGCTGGACCAGCTTCTGTCAAAAATTTCTTCTTTTTATACCAGAGAAGTTGACGACATCATTGATAATTTAACGGAATTAATTCAACCGATGATTATCGCCGTCATTGGCATTTTTGTCGGCTTGCTGTTTGCGGCGGTGCTCATTCCGATATATAATTTAGCACAGGGGTTTAAAATATAAAAAATATCAGCGTATGACATTTTTAATCAAGGTCGAGAATTCACAAAAAATTCTAAAATTACCAATAAAATCATGAAAAAAGGTTTCACGTTAATAGAAATGCTCATCGTTATCGCCATTATCGCGATTTTAGCGTCGGTATTTTTGGTCGGACTCAGGGGTTTTCGGGGCAGCGCTTACGATTCAAGAAGAATCACCGACCTTCAAAAAGTTCAGGGATATCTGGAAGTTTATTACACCAAAAATCGACAATATCCCAATGTTTCCGCTTGGAGCGCGCTTCAGACAGAATTGGTAAATGCCCAAATGGGCATCACTGCCATTCCTAATGACCCATTGCCCGGAGGTGTTTATCATTACGGCGTTAATTCTACCGACAGACAAAGTTATGTTTTGGGCGCCAGATTTTCAACCAGCGACCATTCGGCTTTGAAAGAGCCGACCGAAGTCGACGGAACTGTTTTTGGCGTCAACTGCGACGACCCGGTATTCTGCATCCAATTTTAATCTAATAAATGGCGCATATCATTCTTTTTATTTTTGGCCTGGCAATCGGCAGTTTTTTGAACGTTGTTTCTTTGCGTTATCAGCCCAGACAAAAACTTTTGGATTTAAAAATTATCAACGGCCGTTCGCGCTGTCCGCATTGTTCCAAAGAATTGAGATGGTTTGAACTGGCGCCGATTTTGAGTTATATAATTCAAAAAGGTCGATGCCGTTCTTGCGGCCGAAGAATTTCATTCCAATATCCTCTGGTGGAATTGTTAAGCGGGCTGATTTTTGTTTTTATCCCGTTAGTTTTTTTTAATGATAATTTTCAATCTTTCAATCTTTTATTTTTTCAATCCGTTGTCTGGATTTTGATTTTTACGATTTTTCTTTTGCTTTCAATCATTGATTATTATCATTCGATTATTCCCGACTCAATAAATTTATTATTAGCGGCGCTGGGAGTCGTTTTAATTTTTATTCATAATTTATACTTCATGCTTCATAATTCATTTTTGGGGCATTATGCTTTGCTTTTCGGTTTTCAGGAAAACATCTGGATTAATCGCTTTTTTGCCGCCGCGATTTCAATGATTTTTATCGCGGCGGTGATTATTTTAAGCCGGGGACGGGGAATGGGTTGGGGAGATTTTAAGCTGGTCGGGGCTTTGGGCTTGATTTACGGCTGGCCGGACATTTTAATGATTTTATTTCTGGCTTTCGTTATCGGCGCCGTCTTTGTCACTCCGCTTCTACTTAAAAAGCGGAAGACAATAAAAGATGCTGTTCCTTTCGGACCTTTTTTAGTCATCGCGTCCGTTTTGGTTTTTTTCCTTGGTTATCAGATAATCGATGGCTACTTTAAGTTGTTTGGATTATACTGAATTTATCCATGAGGCGTTTAGTGGAGATATTTTTAAGACGGATCTTAAATAATTCCGAAAATGAGAGCGGCTTTACAATTGTGGAGTTGCTGGTGGTTTTCGGCGTTATTATGCTTTTGACAACGGGTTTTATTTTTTATAATCGCGCCTCTGAGCGTCAGTTAATTTTGTTCAAAGAACAGGTGAAAATAGTCGGCGTTTTGAATAAGGTTAAATCTTTGGCCATCGCCACTTATGGAGAAACAACGGTGCCTTGCGGTTACGGTGTTCATTTTGAAGCGCCGAATAAAATAATTATTTTTAAAGAAATTCCGGCTCAAGCCGACGATTTAGCATGTCTTTCGGTTGACGGCGTTTATACGGCGGCCAATCTTGCCGAAAAACAAGAAGAAATTTTATTGGATAAAACAATAAAATTTAAAGAACTTCAATTGAGAGATATTTTATTTATTCCGCCGAATCCTTTGGTTATTATAGATGCCGATTTTTCGAAAATCGAAGCTTTAATTAAAATTGAAACTCTTAATGGCGAATCGGAAAGAATAATTAAGGTAATAAACAGCGGGCAAATAACAATTCAATGACAAATTCCAATGAAAAAGGCTATTTATTGATTGAGGCGATGGTCGCCGCCACTCTTCTAATAGTCGGATTTTTGGGAGTTTTAGGACTAGTTTCCCAATCGCTCGGTTTAAGTCGTTTTGTTAGCGATGAATTTGCCGCTAATTATCTGGCGATGGAAGGCGTTGAAGTGGTGAAAAATTTGATTGACGCCAACACCATTAAAAATCAGCCGTGGAATCAGGGATTTTCCAGCGAAAAGTGCTATGAAATTGATTATAATACTTCTGACATCGGTTCGGCGACGGAAGTCAGATGTCCGGATGCCAGTTCTAATTTTATTTCAATCAGCGGTAAAACCACTCCTTTCAAACGGACTGTCCACATTGTTCCGGTCAGCGCCGATGAAATTAAAGTCAATTCAATTGTTAAGTGGAGCGGCCGTGGCGGCGGAAAATTCGAGATAAATATGGAAGATCATTTTTTTAATTGGAGGCCATAATTTATATGAGAATTTTCAAAATCAAAAATGGTTTTACCTTAGTTGAACTTATTGTTTCGATGGGATTATTTGTTGTCTTAACATCGATTGCCGTCGGCGGTTTTGTGAATGTTTTGAGAAATCAAAGAATAGCCGTGTCTCTGATAACGGTCAATGACAATACGGGTTTGACTTTGGAACAAATGGCGAGAGAAATCAGAACCGGTTATAATTTCAGTAAAATTTCCAATACCGAATTGGAATTCGTTAATTCTTACAATTTTAAAGTGAAATATCGTTTAAATGGAGGAGCAATAGAAAAAGGAACGGAATTTTTCGGAACAACCAGTTATCAAAAAATCACGGCAGACAATGTTTTAATTTCCGTTTTTAATATCAATGTTTGTGGCAAAAACATTAACGGAACAACGCTTGGCAATTGCGGCAAAGGCGGCAATCTTTATTTTCCGAGAATTACTTTGAATTTGTCTGTTACCAGCGCCGAACCGGATATCAAAAAATTAAATATTTTTACTGATATCCAAACGACTATCAGCGCCAGATAACAATCAAAGTTTCAATATTTAATTTCTCCGAAAAATACGGCGAAATTTTTATTTTGGTCGTTATAATCGATTAAATCTGTTTTTCCATCGGGCGCGATAATGCCGGCATAATCCCTTACGCCGCTCGCAATAATCGGCGTTTTCAGCCAAACCGCCTCGATTTTTCTTAAATTATTAGTCAGATACAGAAAGTGTTTTATTCCCATATCAAGCCAGCGGTTGCTTGTGGGATTGACGAAAAAGCGGACGCCCATTTTTTTATATTTTGCGAGAATTCCCGGATAATGGATTTCCAGGCAGATTAGCGCGGCAAAAGGAATTTTCCCGTCAAGCATCAGAATTTTTTTCTCGCCAGAAGAATAAGCGTTTTGCGGATTAAAAACAACGTAATTCTCGTATTGCGGCTTGTTTTTTTTAAGCCAATCAAAGAAAAACGGCCGCCATCTGCCAAAGGGCCAGTATTCGCCGATAAAAGTCAGCTGATTTTTATTGTAAATATCCACAACTTCTCCGTTCTTATTCAACAAAAGAGTTGAATTGTATTTTTTATTGTTTTGAATGGTGTCAAAAGTAGCTAATAAATCGTTATTTAGATTTTTGGCTAGGTGTTGAAAATTAGCCGGAGAAAAATTTCCAGAATCGTCGTTAAAAATGTCTTCGGGAAAAATCAATAAATCAACCCGTTGAGCCGCCAATTCATTTTTAATTTGTTCGAATTGGGTTCTCTCAAATTTTTCACTAACGGAAACAACCGCGATTTTGAGAGAATTTTTAAGATTGCCGTAATCGGCTGAAATTTTTTTTAGTTGGTAATTTGAAAATCTCCAGGCGGCAATTATTAAAATAATTAAGAAGGCAGAATTAAGAATCAAGATTTTTTTGTTCAACGAGATTTTTAATATTAGAGCGACGATTAAAACGTTGATTATTGCCGTGAAAAAAATGAGAAGCGTTAATCCGCCGACAGCTGCCAGTCCCAAAAACGGCGATGAACCGAAAATATTGCCGCTGGTCATAATAAAAGCCGGCAAAAAAGAATAACGGGCTTGGAGATAATCAAATAAAGTCCAGGCAAAAGGAAGAATAAAAATTAACCGACCGGCCCCAGAAAGTTTTTTCATGATGAAAATCGTTATTGCTAGGCCGAGAAAAATTGAGAACGAGAAAAACCAAGTAATCGGTTCAAAAGTATAATAGACGGTTCCGAGAGCAAAAATGAATCTAAAAATTAAAGTTCCGGCAACGAGCCGCCAGAATTTTTCTTCTTTAAGAAAGAAAATAAAAAGCGGCGCGAGAAAAACAAATCCCAAAATCCAAAAATAAGAGAACGGCAGAAAAGCCAAAATTCCCAAAAAAGCCGAAAAAACGGGCAAAATCATTTGATAATCATATCAAATTAAATCTTGCTCGACCATCTTGACATTTTTTAAATTAGGGATATAATTTCAATAGAATTATATTTTTTAACAACTTAATCCTAAACATAAAAAGGAGGCGAAAATGAAAAAGATAGCGATTTTTTTGGTGATAATCACGGCGTTTTTTATCGGAATTTCTAACGCCGAGGCTACTAAGATGACGGTCGCAAGATTGCCGGAACCCTTGATTGCCAATTTAATAATAGGCAAATGGAGTTTTATCGGGGAAACAAAAGAGGGAATCCTCGTAAAAGCCGTTATTGTTTTTGGATTAGACGGGCAGGCGGAATTTTCAATTACTGCCTATAGTTTTGGTCTTCCGGTTTTAAACAGAAAGATATCCAGTCATTACAGTATCGGGGATGTAAACGGCAAATCCTATCTCTTTTTGAATCCAGGCGAAAGAGCATGGGTGACGGCGGAAATAATCAGTCTTGAGTTCGGAAGAATGAAACTCAGGGAAATAAGCAACTCAAGCAATATCTTGGGGATTTCTTATCCGGCCTTGTGGGAAAGAATCGCGTCGCCGACGGAGTAAAATCCGTCGGTTTTTATTTTTATATTTGACATTTTTTAAAAGACAAGTATAATATAAACAGAATTACTTGAAATATAAATAAGAAAAAAATCCTTATATAAATGGAGGTGGGGAATGAAGATAAAGATGATTTTAGCAGTTTTGATTTTAATAATGGTTTCAGGATGTTATTTGGTCCCCAGAAGCGAGATTAGGGCGGATAAATTTATCGCGCCCATCAAGATTGAAAGGGCGGCGCTTCTTGTTCAAACAACCGCTGATGCCACGGAAGAGGAAATGCAAATTCTGAGAGGATATTTAATCTCGGAATTAGAATCAATCCCCTTGGAAATAACAAATGGGGATTATAATGATGAACAGGCGATAATTCTGGTTAATATCGCTGAAATAAAAAGAGTGGGTTTTTGGGAAAGATTTGGTGGAGGATTTACGGTTGCTCGTGCTTCTGTCAATATGAGGGTGAGCATAAACAGAGAGGGGAAAGAAATTGGAGTGTTCCATATTACCGGGGAATCTTCAAGAACCGGTCCAGGGGGAACAACACAAACTGCTTTGAAAATGGCTGCTAAGGCCATTAAAAAGCAGTTATTGGTCTTTATTGCGTCAAAAAAAGAGGCTCTTCAATAGGCCTCTTTTTATTTTTATGTTTATCCACAGTTGTTATATAATTTATATGATATAATAAAAACAATGAATAATTTTTTCCAAAATAAATTTTTTATAACTTTTTTAATTTTGGCGATAGCGATTTACGGTTTTTCGACGAAAATGGCGCAAGCCAGCGGAGTTTTTAATTTTCTAACCTTTGTTTTTAGTATTGTTATTACGACGGTTCTTTGGAGTGTGGGCGTTCCAATACCGCCATTATGGTCTTTGGTTGGTATGAGTTCTCTTGGCGCGAGTATCGGCATTGGTCAAGCTATTTGTCTTCTCGGCGCTGATAACTCTTATTGGTCCGGTTGTAGCGGCGGCAACATCGGCGGCGTGGCAATTATCGCTCCCACTTTGATTCCTTCCATAGCCGGAGAATGCCGAGTGGGTTTGGTTCTACCTTCTTTTTATGAACCCTGGTCTGGGCAAAGCATTGGAACAGCAAGCGCGATAACATTGGGTTCTAAATTATTCGAACCCATCACATACACCAACTATTTATCCAACGAAGTCAATAAACTCGGAGGAGAATATAAGGATTTGCCTTTGTCGGACGTTTCTCTCAGCGGTAATGTTTTTGCCGGTAGTTTCACTATAGAATACAATGTTTCAACTTCGACTAAAACCATTGTTCCCAAAACAATCGCGACCAATTCTTTAAAAACAATGAGCCAGTTCCGCCAGAGTTACGGCGATATTATATTAAAAGGAACATTTTCCGCGTTACAACAATCTCCAGGTCCTGGCGGCCCTCCCGGTTCTGAACAAACCTATTCTTCCACTTCCACTCCTGAGCAATTCATCAAAGACGGCAAATTCTTTTCCGCTTTTGCTTCCACAAACAGCGGTTATAAAGCAACTATTATTTCCGACATTGAAAATTGTTCAGCCGCCGGAGAATTCGATTCCAACTGCCAGCTTCTTTTCCAGCCCAAAGGCAAAACAATCCAATATCCGATAATCAACTTCGGTTCTTTTTTGGGGGACAGTCAGAGGGCCTCATATTCAAAACGGCCGACTTTCTCGGCTTTTCGGATAATTCCACCGCCGTTGGACGAATCGGAGTTTGACGCGGAATTGTACCGGTTCGCTTTGCCCGACCCCAAAATCGCCAATCCCAATTTGACGGATAAACAGCTCAAAGATATCCTCACCGCCTGGTACTATAACGTTCCTTATCTCGGCGGCGATAAAGTTTTCAGCATAACCGCCGGCCCGGGAATTTATAATTTCAGTTTGGGTAGCCAAAATATTTTGATGAAAATCGCCACCACCACTTATCCCAATATGTCCCGTTATTGGACGCCACCCAATGACGGTCATTTCTATCGCTTTAAACAAGTAGGCGTCCCCGGCTATACCGAACCAACGGCAACTCCGGAAATCCTTGACCGCGGCAACAACGTTGTTTATGAAAGAGTTAAAATTTCTTCCTATAAATACAAAAATGTTTGCGCTGTGGGCATTTGCAATCTGATAGACCATGCTCCGCCGGAAGGCAAATATTTGATTTATATCGCCAAAATCAAAGGCAATTTTGGCCAAATTTATGAATATGTTTCTTTACCTTCTACGCTTATTCCAGTCGCTTCAAAATATCTCAATGTTAACAAACTCCAAAGCTCCTGGTTCTCCTGGTATTGGAATAACTGTGATGACGACGGCTGCGATTTATACAAAGGCGACAGCAACATCGCTTACGGCCCCTTGGCGCCCATTGTTTTGCCTTCCCAAGATTCCTGCGAAGTCGCGGCTGATGTCAGAATTACGGCTGTCAGTTGCGATGCCGTTACTCTTTTGACAACGGTTCCTTTTGTGGACCAGGCCAAATTCGCCGGTTATGACGTCTACCGGGACAACAATCTCATTGCTTCCAATATCCCCATCAACCAGCCGGTTTTTGAAGACAAAGGGCTTTCCAAGAGAATGGAATATACCTACAAAGTCGTTGTCAAAACAACGGACGGCATGGCCCAAGATTTCAATCTGCCGGCTGTCAAAACAGTTTGCATTCCCGAGTGTTCCTTGTCGGCCAGTCCTAATTCTCTAGTTTATCCTTCAAGTCAAACCAAGGTTTCCTGGCAATGTCAGGAAGCGGATTCCTGCATTTTAACAAGCTCCAATTTGCCCGAGAATTATCCCACCGCTGATCAATTTTGTTCCAGTATCAACGGTTCAATCAAGGAAACTGGCTGCCAAGTCAACAATACCAGCTACGCTTCTCCTTCTTTGACTTTGGACCAAACCACCACTTTTATTCTGGCCTGTCAAAACATTGATGGCGCTTCTACCAACGCCGCCACCGTGGATTTTTTAAGGCCGAAGAGAATGGAAATAATACCGCGGTAGGAAAATTGAAAGGTCGCAATAATTTCAATATAGTTTTATAAAAATGAACGGAGAATCAAATCAATTTAAGAAATGGTTTTGGGTCGGAATGGCAATGGGATTTTTCAATCTCGCGGCCGGTTTGGTTTACGGCATTGTTTTGGCCTTGGAAAAAGAACATCGCCAAGAAGGCTTGATTATAATCGGTTGGACGATTGCTTGGACTTTAATCGGTTTCTTTTTAATCGGTCCTTGGCTGGTTAAATCGGGATATATGCCGAGATTTCAGATGATTAACAGAGAAGAAATGATGGGGGGAGGAATGATGGGATATTAATTTAGATGACTATGGGCAATAAAGGGCAGGCGATGCTTTTGGCCGTTTTGCTTATTGGCAGCGGTATTTTGACGATGACCGCTGTTTCCGGCTATTTAACTTTGCAGAGAGTCAGAATGTCTTCGGACACCGTTAATTCCACAAAAGCGGTTTTTGCCGCTGACGCCGGAATTGAATGCGAGCTTTTTAATTATTTTAAAAGAGCGAGCGTTAATTGCGGAAAACTGTTTTTTGAAGACAATAAAGTAAGCATAAAAACATCCATTGTCGTTGATGCCAGCAGCACTCCCCGATATATTAAATCCATTGGTTCGGCCAGCAGAGCTTATCGGGCTTTTATGATGGGTTTTGGGGGAGCTACCTCAACTTTACCTTAATTTTTCGGTTAAAGAATGGATAAAAAATCCGCCAAAGAACGCATTGAATATCTTAAAAAAACGATCAACCGCTATCGTTATTTGTATCATGTTTTGGACAGGCAGGAGATTCCAGCTGAAGCTTTGGATTCCTTAAAAAAAGAAATTTTTGATTTGGAGCAAAAATATCCGGAATTTATCGCGCCGGATTCGCCGACTCAAAGAGTCGGCGGCAAGCCACTTAAAGAATTCAAAAAAGTCCGCCACGAAACGCCGATGCTTTCTTTCAATGACGCGTTTTCCGAACAAGATATGAAAAATTGGCTGGAGAGAGTGGAAAATTATTTGGGGCATAAAATAAAAACGGAATTTTATTGCGAATTGAAAATCGACGGCTTGGCGATAGAATTGGTTTATAAAAACGGCGTTTTTGTCCAAGGTTCGACGCGCGGAGACGGTTTGGTTGGCGAAGACATCACCCAAAATCTTAAAACCGTTGAAGTCATACCATTGAGTTTAGAAATTAAAAATTCAAAATTAAAAATTCCGCCACATTTGGTGGTGAGGGGCGAGGTTTTTATCGCCAAAAAAGAATTTGAGAAAATAAACAAAGAACGGGAGAAAAAGGAATTGAAAATTTTTGCCAATCCCCGGAATATGGCAGCCGGTTCGGTTCGTCAGCTTAACCCAGAAATCACCGCCGAAAGAAAACTGGATTCTTTTATTTACGAAATCGTAACCGATTTGGGACCCGCTTTTGTCAAAGTTTTGGCGGGTAAATTTCAAACGCACGAAGAAAAGCATCGGCTTTTGCGGGAGTTCGGCTTCAAAACCAATCCAAACAATAGATTAGTTTCTTCCCTTGAAGAAGTTTTTGAATTCCGTAATTATTGGGAAAAACACCGGGAAAAACTGGCTTACGAAATTGATGGCATCGTGGCGATTGTTAATAACAATAAAATTTTTGATTCGGCCGGCGTCATCGGCAAAGCGCCGCGGGCCGCCATTGCTTACAAATTTTCGTCGAAAGAAACAACGACAGTCGTGGAAGGCATAAAAATTCAGGTTGGCCGCACCGGAACGCTTACACCGGTGGCGATTTTAAAACCGGTTGAATTAACGGGCATAAAAATCACTCATGCCACTTTGCATAATTTTGACCAGATTAAAAGATTGGGAGTAAAAATAGGCGATACCGTAATTGTGTCTCGAGCCGGCGACGTTATTCCTCAAATTATTAAAGTTTTGACAGAATTGAGGACCGGTAAAGAAAAAAAAATAGAAATGCCTTCAAAATGCCCGATTGACGGCTCAAAAGTTGTTGCCGAAGGCGTTTATCTTCGCTGTTCAAATCCAAAATGCGGCGCCCGAAATCGTGAATTTTTAAAACATTTTGTTTCTCGGGCGGCTTTTGACATCCGCGGTTTGGGCGGGAAAATTTTGGACAGATTTTTGGACAAGGGTTTGATTTCCGACGCCGCCGATATTTTTGAACTCAAAGAAGGAGATATCGCGGTTTTGGAGCGCTTCGGAGAAAAATCAGCGCAAAATTTGATCAAGGAAATTAATTCTCGAAGGACAATAACTTTGCCGAGATTCATTTTTAGTTTGGGGATTTTACATATTGGCGAGGAAACCGCTACGCTTTTGGCGAGGCAATACCCAGTATTTTTAATAAAAGAATTAATTAAAAAATATAAAAATTTATCTTCGGAAAATTTACAAGGAATTCGCGATATCGGGCCGAAAGTGGCTCAAAGCGTTTATGACTGGTTTCATAATGGAAAAGATATAGAATTTTTGGAAAAATTGGAGGCCGTTGGCGTACAAATAGAAATTTCGAAAATAACGGCAAAAAAACAAATTTTAGCCGGTAAAATTTTCGTTTTGACCGGTTCTTTGGAATCAATGAGCCGTGAAACAGCTAAAGAAAAAATCCGCGAATTGGGCGGCGACGTGTCAGAATCGGTCGGTAAAAAAACGGATTATGTGGTGGCTGGCGCCGAATCCGGCTCAAAAGCCGAAAAAGCGAAACAGCTTGGCGTGAATATTATTGATGAGAAAGAATTTTTGAAGATTTTGTCTAAATAATTTTAGCGTGATATAATTTAAAATCATGAAAAGAGTTTTTTCGGGGGTGGCGCCAAGCGGTAATCTTCATATTGGAAATTATTTGGGAGCTATCAGTCAGTGGCTGGAATTGCAAAAACATCATAATTGCGTTTTTTCCGTGGCTGATTATCACGCGATGACGATTTTTCAACCAGCGGAAAAATTGCGCGAAAAAATTTTGGAAATCGCGATGATTTATCTGGCCGCCGGCATTGACCCGAAAAAATCCGTTATTTTTATCCAATCCGACGTGTTGGAACACGCGGAATTAACCTGGATTTTGAATACTATCACTAAAATTCCGGAGTTGGAATTGATGACTCAATTCAAAGATAAAGCCAGAAGATTCAGAAATAAAGTCAATGTCGGGCTGTTTGATTATCCGGTTTTAATGGCGGCCGATATTTTGCTTTATAAAGCAGATTTTGTGCCGGTGGGAGAAGACCAAAAACAGCACTTGGAATTTACAAGAACCATTGCTAGAAGATTTAACGGTTTATATGGCGAAACCTTTATTGTTCCGGAAGCGCTTATTATGAAAGAAAGCGCTAAAATTATGGGGCTTGACGATCCAAATAAGAAAATGTCTAAAAGCGCGGAAAATCCGCATAACTATCTCGGATTAACCGATGAGCCGGCGTTGATTAAAGAAAAAATAAAAAGGGCGGTTACCGATTCCGGAGATGGAATAATTTATGATAAAGAAAAGAAGCCGGGAATTTTCAATCTTTTGACGATTTATTCTTTACTCTCTGGAAAATCGATTCAAAAATTGGAAAAAGAGTATAAAAATAAAAACTACGGAGAATTTAAAAAAGATTTGGCAGATGTTGTGATCGGTTTTCTTTCGCCTTTCCAGAAAAAATTTGAAAAATTAGGAAAGAACAAAAATCATGTCAGGAGGATTTTAGCCGACGGTTCAAAAAAAGCTCGCTTGATTGCCCAAAAAAATATAAAAGAAATTAAAAATAAAGTCGGATTAAATTATTAAAGAAAACTAATTCAATGACTCGCAAAATAATCAAATTTTTTGATAAATTAGAGGATAAAATAAGGACAAAATTAAGCCACTGGCCCATAATTTACGCTCTTGTCGGCGGTGTTGGAATTGTGCTTTTTTGGCGGGGGGTCTGGCACACGGCCGATTTGTTTCCCTTCCTGAACGGACCGGTTTCGATTTTAATAAGTCTTATTTTGCTTTTATTAACCGGCCTTTTTGTCTCGTTTTTTATCGGCCACTACATTATTTTTTCCGGTCTTAAGCAGGAGAAAAAAATCGAAGAAAGAGAAGAAATGGAAATCGAAACTGAATTAGATTTGCAGCGGGCCCAGATGAATGTTTTGATTGAAATTAAAAACAAACTTGAAAAAATCGAGAAAAAAATAAATGAAAAAGATAATAAATAAAGAAATTTTGGAATATCTGGCGGAATTGGCGAGGATTGAATTGGACGAGAAAAAAGAGAAAAAAATGATTAAAGATTTGGAGGAGATTTTGGACTATTTTGAGGAAATAAAAAATGTGGATACAAGCAAAATCGCTTCGGCATTAAGCGGCGCGGAGACGGTCAATGTGATTCGCAAAGATGAAACTTTGAATAAAGATTTGTGCGAGAAACGGGAGAAATTAACAAGCGTTTTTCCGGAAAAAGAAAACGGATTTTTGAAAGTGCCGGGAGTGTTTGAATAAATGGATTTGAATAATCTTACAATTAAAAAGTTTCACAAAGGTCTCTTGGGAAAACAATTCTCCGCTTTTGAAATCGCAAAAGCGTTTTTTGATTACATTGAAGAAAAAGATTCTGAAATCGGCGCTTACTTGCAGCTGACAAAAGATTTGGCATTGTTGCGGGCGAACAAAGTCGATATTGAATTGGCCGAAGGGAAAAAAATGGAAATTTTAACCGGCGTTCCGTTGGCGATAAAAGACAATATTTTAATTGAAAATGAGCCGGCAACCGCGGCTTCCAAAATTTTGGCCAATTACCGGGCAAGTTACGACGCCATTGTAATCAAGAAATTAAAAAAAAACAACGCGGTTTTTTTGGGCAAAACCAATTTAGACGAGTTTGCTATGGGCTCTTCAACGGAAAATTCCGCTTTCAAAATCACCAGAAATCCGATTGATTTAGAACGAGTTCCGGGCGGTTCTTCGGGCGGGTCGGCGGCGGCGGTGGCCGCCGATATGGCGGTGGCGGCTTTGGGTTCGGATACTGGTGGTTCAATCAGACAGCCGGCAAGTTTTTGCGGTGTAGTCGGATTAAAACCCACTTACGGCGCGGTGTCCCGCTTTGGTTTGATTGCCATGGCTTCAAGTTTGGACCAAATCGGCCCAATCGCCAAAACAGTTGAAGACGCGGCGATTTTATTCAAAGAAATCAGCGGCCGAGACAAACTCGATTCAACGAGCCGGGATATAGAATACGGCGACGAGCTTTTGAATCCCAAATTGGAAAATGTCAGAAAATTGAGAATCGGCATTCCAAAAGAATACTTTATTGAAGGATTGGATAAACAAGTTTCGGAAGCGATTAATCTGGCGATTGATTCTTTAAAATCTTTGAAAATAGAGTTTAAGGAAATAAGTTTGCCCCACACGAAACACGCGTTATCCTGCTATTATATTATTATGCCCGCCGAAGTAAGCGCCAATCTTGCGCGCTTTGACGGCATCAGATACGGTCAGACGTCGGATGTTAATGGTAAAATGTCATTAAAAGATATTTATTTGAAAACCAGGGGAGAAGGTTTTGGAGAAGAAGTAAAACGCCGAATCATTTTGGGAACTTTTGTTTTGTCGAGCGGCTACTACGACGCTTATTACGCCAAAGCGCAGAAAGTGCGGCAATTGATAAAACAGGATTTCGATGAAGCCTTTGCGGAGATAGACGTCATTTTGACTCCGGTTTCGCCGACAGCGGCATTCAAAATCGGCGAAAAAATCGACGACCCTCTGAAAATGTATTTGGGCGATATTTTTACTATTCCGGCGAATTTGGCGGATTTACCGGCTGTTTCAATTCCGGTTAAAAAAACCGGCGGATTGCCAATCGGTTTCCAGCTGATCGGCAAGCCGTTCCGCGAAGCCGATATTTTGGGAATCGGGCAATTTTACGAAAAATTATGATTAGAATAATTTTTTATTGGATTAAAGAAAATCTATTGCTCCTTGAAATCGTTTCGCTGATTATCTCGGGGATTCTGCTTTGGCTGACTGTTTTTCTGATTTTAAAAACTCAATTTATCAGAGAAAAAACTCATTATTTTTTTGATGTTATCGGGGAAAAAAATCTTACGCGGCGGCGTTCTTTGAAGGCTTGGAAGCAAATTCAAAAAAGACTCGAGGCCAATGACGAATCTAATTTGAAATTGGCGATTATCGAGGCCGATAAAATTCTGGATGAGATTTTGAAAATGAGCGGTTATCGGGGCGACACGATGGCCGACAGGTTAAAACAAATTAATCCAAGCCAACTTTCGAACATAGAAGAAATCTGGCAGGCTCACAAAATAAGAAATCGAATAGTTCACGAACCGGATTTCCATATTCCCCGGGGTGAAGCCTGGATGGTTGTTGAAATTTATAAAAAAGCTTTGCAGCAATTCGGGTTGATTGATTAACGAAAATCTGGCGGACCCGACCGGATTTGAACCGGCGATCTTCTCCGTGACAGGGAGACGTGTTAACCGGGCTACACTACGGGTCCAATAATTTTGTATTATAATCGAAAAAATATTTATTTCAACCACTTAATAATCTTTTTGAATTTTTCGCCTCTGTCTTGATAATCTTTAAACATATCAAAACTGGCGGAAGTAGGGGAGAACAAAACATAGCTTTTAGTTTTTTGATATGCTAAATCAACGGCGTTTTTCAAATTTTTGACTAATTTTACGGGAACGCCGGATTTCTCAATCTTTTTTTTGATTTTTTTCTTGTTTTCGCCGAATAAAATCACTAATTTTACATTGGATTTTTTAAGCGCGTCAGCGAGCGGAGAGTAGTTCAAATTTTTGTCCTTGCCGCCGGCGATGAGAATTTTTGGCTGGTCCGAAAAAGCGTGAATTGCCGCCGCGGCGGTATATGGGTTAGTGGAGGCGGAATCATTATAAAATTTAACGCCGTTGATTTTTCTGACGAATTCCAGCCGGTGTCGAAGACCGCGGAAATTTTTAACGGTTTTTTTGATAATTTCCAGTTTAACGCCGAGAAATCGCGCGACGCTTGCCGCCATCACGGCGTTTTTATAATTGTGTTCGCCGGCGATTTTCAGATCCTCTAACTCAAATAATTCGAAATTTTTTGTTTGTACCGCTATTTTCTCACCCTTGCTTAATTTAGCGATATTTTTCGCGAATTTATCGGCTGCATCAAAAAAAATCTTTGAGCGGTTATTTTGATGCTTGGCAATTTGCGTTTTGGAGTCAAAATATTCTTTAAAATTTTTGTGAGTGTCCAAATGGTCTGGGAAAATATTGAGGACAACGGCAATATCGGGGGAAAAATTCAGGTCCTGGAGCTGAAAACTTGATAATTCCAAAATAACAACGGAGTCTTTCCGCAATTTAGGCAAAATTTCAACCGCCGGCTTGCCGATGTTGCCGGCGAGATAAACGTTTTTTTTGGCGGCTTTCAGAATTTTACAAAGCAGAGTTGAGGTCGTGCCTTTGCCTTTGGTGCCGGTAATGCCGATTGTCAGACAGCCGATTTTTTCGGCACTTTCGAAGAATAATTGAGTGGCGCTGGAAAATTTTACGCCTTTTTTGACGGCTTTCTGGATTTCTGGAAGGTTGTAAGGAACGCCCGGAGAACGAAAAACAATATCAAATTTATCAAGATTATTGAGATAATCTTTGTTTAATTTTTTGTCTAAAATAGAAATATCCGCATTTTTGAATTGCGGAGTTTTGCGTAAAAATTTCAAAACCGCTTTTCCTTCGCGGCCAAAACCCAAAATTGCAATTTCCACAGTTATATCCATAATAATTAAATAATGACAGATAAGCAAAAAAACATCATCAAGATAGCGAAAAGTTTAATCGGCGCGCCGTATAAATACGGAGCCATTATTGAAGAAGCGCCGGATTATTTCGATTGTTCGGGCTTTATTCAATATGTTTTTAAACAAACAGGCGTTGATCTGCCGCGCTCGTCAATTTTGCAGGCTAGTGAAGGAAAAGAAATTAAAAGCATTGATGATTTGGAAGCCGGCGATATTTTGTTTATGAGAAGCGATAGGGGCCATTATTACGATAAACTTTTTAACGGTCGGAAAATTTATATCGGCCATTGTGTTTTGTACATCGGCGCCGGAGAAATTATCCATAGCCGTAAAGCCGCCGGCGGAGTGATTAAACAGCGATTAGAAGAACTTGTAAAAGAGCCGAACTACGAAATTATTTTAATAAAAAGAATATTATAAAAAGAGCCCCCGTGAGAGGCTCTTGATTAAGAAATTCAAGCAATCTTGGGCGGAAATTTTTCCGGAAGGTGAAGTACAATAAATCTTTTTTTCCACGCTTTTTGGAATGCTGGAAATGGCACCTTCTGCCATACTTTGTCCCTTATGACTGCGCCCGGGTCGTTGTAGAAAATCAAATTGCGCTTGGAATCGAATCCCGTAAGTACAACAAGATGGCCGCCGTTTTGTTGAATGGAATCCTTGTAAATGGAAGCTATCACCGGCTTTGTTTCTAATGCTTTAAATAGCTTTTTCAAACCTTCTTCCTCTGGCAGAGAATTTACATCAAATCTTTCCCCTTCAAATCCGAATCTTTTTGCTAGGCGGATGAGTCCGTCGTGTGTCCAGCCAACTCCGTCAATATAAGCTTTCTGATTATATCCCAGGCCTATCAGGTGAATTATCGCATTCTTGTTGAAATTCGGAATATAGTATTTAATGAGCATTACCAGGGATACGATGCCGCAGCTTTTATCCCTCCAACCTGAATTTTTAGGGACATCAAGATACTGGGAAAGTTTCCGAACTTTGTACTTCCTTTCCATATCATCAAACCTCCTCTGGATTTTTTTGTGCTATTTTTAGATTATCTTAAAATCTTGCAAAAATCAAGGATTTCAATATAATAGTACAGCGGGGTGGAGGAACGGTACCTCGGGGGGCTCATAATCCCCAGAAGCCGGTTCAATTCCGGCCCCCGCAACATTTTGATTTTTGCTTTTGCCGGCGTAGCTCAGTGGCAGAGCGGACGCTTCATAAGCGTTAGGTCGCAGGTTCGATCCCTGCCGTCGGCATATTTTCATATGTTATCTTACAACGAATTAAAATCTGGCACATTTATTATTTTAGACGGCCAACCTCATGAGGTGCTGGTTTTTGAATTTTTGCGGATGCAGCAGCGAAAACCGGTGGCGAAAACCAAACTCAAAAATTTGATAACCGGCAAAGTGAAAGAGCAGACATTTCATCAAAGCGATGTTATTGACGAAGCGGAATTGGAAAAAATGGAATCCCGATTTCTTTATGAAACCAGGGGAATTTATTGGTTTGACGAAGCCGGCAATCCTAAAAATAGATTTTTCTTTAAAAAAGAAGAAGTGGGAAATTCCGCTGATTTTCTGAAACCGAATATGCAGGCGGTTGCTTTGAAGTTCAAGGATAAAATTATTAATATTGAATTGCCGATTAAGGCCGATTATAAAGTTATTGAAGCGCCGCCGGCAATCAAGGGAGATACGGCTCAAGGAGGAAATAAGACAATTATCATCGAAGGTGGCGCGAAAATAAACGTTCCTCTTTTCATCAATGAAGGCGATATTATTAAAGTAAACACTCAAACCGGAGAATATGTTGAAAGAGTTGAAAAAAGTTAAAAATAAAAAAAGAAAGGTTTTCATAGGAATGAGCGGCGGAGTGGATTCATCCGTCGCCGCTTTTTTATTGAAAAAACAAGGATATGAAGTAATCGGAGTTTTTATGAAATGTTTTAATTTAGATGGGTGTGCAGAGCGCGACGCTGAAGACGCGAGGCGAGTTGCCGGAAAACTCAATATTCCTTTTTATGTCTGGGATTTTGAAAAAGAGTATAAAAAGAAAGTGGTTAATTATATGGTTGAGGGTTATCGCAAAGGAATTACGCCGAATCCCGATGTGATGTGTAATAAAGAGATAAAATTCGGGTTGTTTTTGAAAAAAGCGTTGGAAATGGGGGCAGATTTTGTGGCAACTGGGCATTACGTACGACTTGATCGCTCGCCCAATACTCCTGCTCAGGGTGTCTCCGGGGCGACGCCCAAGTCTTACCCTTCGCAGGAGCGTTGGGTATCGCTCTTAATAGCTCGTGATATTAATAAAGACCAAAGTTATTTTTTATGGACTCTGACACAGAAACAATTAAAACATTGTCTTTTCCCGATCGGCGATTATTTGAAATCCGAAGTGAGAGAAATTGCCAGAAAAGCCGGTTTGCCGACCGCTGAGAAAAAAGATTCGCAGGGTATTTGTTTCTTGGGTAAAGTAACGCTTGATGAATTTTTAAAACAATACATTCCCGAAAAAAGGGGAGCGGTTTTAAGCGTCTCCGGCGAAAAATTAGGCGAGCATAAAGGCGCGCACTTTTATACAATCGGCCAGCGGCACATTGATATAGTGAATCGCAAAACGCAAATTGCTAACAGCGCGCCGATTTATGTGGTTGAAAAAAATATCGGGACAAATACTTTAGTTGTGGCGGAAAGTGATAGGAATTCCGCGCTTTACAAAAAAGAAATCGAATTGAAGGATATAAATTTTATAAATTCAAATATGACAAACAGGTCTTTTAATCAACGGATTTTCGTTCGCGTCAGATATCGTCAGCCTTTATCTGGAGCAATCTTAAATTGCATGAAAAAATCTTGCCGATTAATTTTTGAAAAACCGCAGAAATATGTGGCTCCGGGCCAATCAGCGGTATTTTATGGAAAAAAAGGCCATACCTACCGGCAGACAGGCGAAATACTGGGCGGAGGAGTGATAACTTGACAAATTTATTAAATCCATTATACTTTATTTAGATCTTAAAAGAAGCCGTTAGTCAGAGCGATTCTGACAAATCCAAAGCCAAAGAAAGAAGGAGGATGACGATGTCACAAACATTGATCACCAGCCGAGACCCGAAAGGTCTCCACGCAGTCGGTCTCTTCGAGGCCGCCTACAACAAGTCCAGGCTCGACGAGGCACGCGCACAGCGGCTCAACGAGCGCGGTGGCGAACTGCAGGACGGGATCGTGAAGCTCATCGCCGAGCTGTCCGTGTCCAACCAGTTCGCCGACGAGAAAGTTCGTTCCAGCTACACGTACCCGAAGGAGTACAAAGGGCCGAAGCCGGTCGCGGATCAGATCAAGACACTTGCTAAGATTTTCGGTCTCGACCCGAGCCACGCCATCGAGTTCGCCAAGAACTTGCCTGCACTCCCCGAGGGCGCCGAGGGATGGTTCGCCATTCCGTCGGTCGACGCGCTGGC
>LCIO01000003.1 GCA_001001115.1 Candidatus Wolfebacteria bacterium GW2011_GWA1_44_24
GACCGCTGCCACGACTTGCACTGGTTCAGCTTCGGTGCTCGGCTACAATAATCCAACTGGGGATGAAATAACCGTTACCATTACCCCTTCCGCTACTCTATGTGCTAATGCAACAGTCCCTACCAGCACTTCCAAAGGTGATGCAAGAGGCGGAGGTGGGGGTGCTCCAGCAGCCGCAGCAGTAGATCTAGCCCTTGCTCCACTTCTAGCTCAAATTGCCGCTCTCCAGGCTCAGATTGCCGCTCTGTCAGGCTTACCATCTACAGCTTCTCCGGTCGCTCAAACAGTAGTTGGGGCTAAAACCTTCTTTACCACCAATCTCTCTAAGGGTTCCCGAGGGGCAATTGTCAAAGCTCTCCAGCAGTTCTTGAATACTCACGGTTTTGTCATTGCCTCATCCGGCCCTGGTTCTGTCGGGAATGAAACAGACATGTTCGGAAGTTTGACAGTCCAGGCAGTCCAGAAGTTCCAAGAGCAGTACGGTATTGCTACTCCAGGTGCTCCAGGCTACGGTACTGTCGGTCCCAAGACTCGCGCGAAGATCAACGCACTCTCCGCTCAATAAGTTAATTATCTTACAAACAAAAAACCGCCATTGGGCGGTTTTTTGTTTGATGCGGTAGAATATAATAAAGCAATGCGGCAGGTCATTATCCTATCCCTATTTCTCCTTCTCACGCCCTTCTTCTGGGTTTCAGCAAATGAGTCAGGTGACCCAGTGTGCCTTTTCTCTGTACCATCATCAGTCTTTAAAATTCCAGAAGTAGCTCTAACCAAGGCCAAAGATAGTGCTCTCGGAGTAGTAAAGGCTGTTCCAGAGGGGCTGGATTCGCTCGCCGACTCTCTTGCAGACAAGTTGGAAGCTACTAAGAAAGTTCCAGAATCCGGGGCTGTAGCGGAAGCTGGAGAAAAACCTCAAGTCCTTGGCGCTTCCACCAGCTCCACCGATAATCTTCTTAAAGCTTTTACCAACAACAATCTCACTGCTTCAGCGTACAGTGCCGGCATAGATATAGTAAGTATTCTCTTGAGAAACTGGATGTGGACTCTCTCCGGCCTAGCAGTCCTTGCTCTCTTTTGGACCTTTAAACACTGACTTTCCAAGTGCTACCTCTGTGTAAGTCTGACTTTACTCACTTTACTCAAGGCTCTGCTAGATTTATCCACATATTTCTCTGTGCAAGTCTGACTTGCACAGTATAATTAAAGTATGAGAATTGAGCCGTATACAGTAGGTTCGATAGTTCATGCTCTGAAGCGCGGAGCTCGCGGAATGGATATTGTGATGGACAAAGCAGACAGTTGGCAGTTTATGAAGTCCTTGTATCTTTTAAATGATGTTTATAGCAATAGAAACTGGCATAGGGAAACCGCCGACCTCCCTTTATTCAAACGGCCGGAAAGCTGGCCAGAGAGAGAACCTTTGGCTAGAATATTGGCTTGGGTGCTCATGCCGAATCACTTCCATCTCTTGCTTCAAGAGAAGAAAGAAGGGGGAATCGCTAAGTTTATGCAGCGTTTTTGTGGCAGTATGTCCCTCTGTTTTAATCTTAAATATGAGAGCAAGGGCAGTATTTTTCAAGGAGCTTATAAGGCAAAAAGAGTCGATGATGATTCATATTTGAGGCATTTAGCTTTTTATATTCAGGTAAAGAATGTGTTGGAACTTTATCCGGGAGGACTTATTGCGGCACTTAAAAATTTCGACCAAGCTTGGGATTGGGCTTTAAAATATCCATTTTCCAGCTTGCCGGCCTATGTGCTTGGTAGCGGATCGCCAATTCTCGATGATGCCGAGGGTTTAATGATGGAAGTTCATAGAACTTTTTCCAAGGAAGATGCCTATGAATCGCTTAAATCATATGTAGAAAAATCTGATATTTGGTCTGACCGAATGAAAGAACTGACTCTCGAGTAATCTGTGCAAGTCAGACTTGCACAACTGGGGATAACTTTGTATTGCTTTACTTATACAATAAATATATGCGTTATTTCGACCGAACCTTCTTTAAGTTTCTCTTCGGTTTCCTCTGCCTAATTACTTTCAGCATAGGAGTGATCGCCTATGCAAAGGCTTATTTGTAAAGCTCTTTGTGTTCTCCTTTTCTTTCTCCTGCCTGTTTTTGCGTTTGCGCAATCTGGACTTATCAATATAAATACGGCTACGCTAAAAGAGTTAGATAATTTGCCCGGCGTTGGAACGACAATTGCCCAAAGAATCATTGACGGCAGGCCATACTCCATTATTGAGGAAATAAGTGAGGTCAAGGGTATAGGGAATCCAGGCGACAAGACATATGAGGATATCAAGAATTTGATAACTGTGGGTGAGAGTGTTTCTACTGAAAATATTTCTGCTCAACCAAGCAGCCAAACCAGTTCCGCCTCTACTCACTACGGCGCCACTCCGGTTACCAATGTAAGTCAGCCGGCCAAGGTAAGTGTTGGCGCGGGCAGGGACAGGGTTGGGGTAGTCGGCAGTCCGCTCGAGTTTAGAGCTGAGACGGATCAGTCATATAGTCGGCAAAACATATTTTCTTGGAACTTCGGCGATGGAACACAGGGCGGCGGGGCAGTTTTAAATCATGTTTATGAGTACTCGGGAGAATACGTCGTGGTTCTTAAGGCGAGCCTCTCAGGTAGCGAAGCGGTGTCGCGGGTAAATGTCAAAATCGTGGATCCGCAACTGGCTATCACTAATGTATCTTCGGACAGGATTGAGGTTACGAATAACTCATCCTATGAAATAAACTTGTTTGGCAGAGCTTTGTTGTCCGGCGGAGAAACTTTTGTTTTCCTGCAGGATACCATTATAAAATCCGGACAAAGCATCTCTTTTCCTCAGAAAGCGACGGGCTTGAATCCGGCCGGAACATATGACGCAAGTTTGATCGTGGTAGGCGACAACATGGGCGGGACGGAATTGCGAAACAAAATTGAAGAACAAAAAGCGGAAAAGATTACCCAAATTCAATCTCAAATTACCTCTCTGCAGCAAAAAATCGCTCAAATCTACGCCTATCCCACACCCAACTTGGCGGTTCAACCGCCAAGTGAGGAAATTGTTGAGGAACCGGAAGAGTCAATGGAATTGGAAAAGGATGAAATGGCTGAACCGCAAACCGCTTTGGCAAATGATGGTTGGTTTGTAGTCCTAAAACGATTCTTCTTAAGGACAAATTAAGGGCAAACTAATGAACAGGTTTCCCAAAATCTTTTTCGCCTTTTTATTTTTGTCTGCCATTCCGCTTATTTCCCACGCCCAAATTACGCAGATCGTATTTACCACCGACCCGCAGACGATAGAACCGGGCGAGATTTCTGACACTATAACCATTCAACTTCAAGATTCAGACGGGAACTCTCAACAAACATCGGAGACAATTGATGTTGAGTTTCTTTCAACATCCACATCAACAAGCGAGTTTCTAAGTCCGAATAGCGATAATCCTGTCACGACCACGATGGCAAGCAGCACGGCTAACAAAAACTTCCGATACAGGGATTCTGCTGAAGGAGAGTTTACCCTGACCGTCAATGCAACCGGCAGAGACAGCGGAGAGGTGTGGAGTGCCAGCCAGACGATTGTAGTTGATACTCCGGTGCCCACTCTTCCCGTAATCGAGATTTCCGGCACGATTTCTGCAGATACGACTTGGTCTCCGGGAGAAGGGACGTATATTCTGGAAAATACTGTTACTGTTGCGGCTAGCACTACTCTGACAATCCTTCCCGGCACTGTCATTAAAGGGAAAAATGGTGGCGCCGGAATTCTGGCCATTAACGGAACTCTTGTGGCCGAAGGAACTGATAGCGAAGTAATATATTTCACCTCTTTGCTTGACGACGAAGTTGGGGGAGACAGCGATACAAATGGGTCAACAACAGGCAGTCCGGGGGATTGGCAGGGCATTTACTTTAATCCTGGATCGTCAGGCAGTCTCGAATATGTAGAAGTCCGCTACGCCGGTTATGGCCCGGGGTTTCCTTCATACGGGCATTTTGTGGGTATAGAAAATGATGGAGGTTTGCTCGAAATTAAACATTCTAATATTCACGATAACTACAGAATTATTTCTAACGGCGGAGGAGGTATCATGGCTTCCGGTATAGGAATTTATAACAGGAATGGCACACTCACTGTAAGCGATACTATCATCGGCAATAACGTGTATGGAGTAAATATTGTGTCAGGCACTACCACAATTTCTAATTCTGTTTTTCAAAATAATACAGACAATACTGGATATAGCACTGGCTATGGAATTTACGCCAATGGCCAGGGATCGCTTGCTCTCCTAAACAATATTTTCTCCGGTAACGGCAAAACAGCGTTTGTTGAGGCTCAAATAGATTTTTTCCACACAGGCAATACTAGTTCGGATGCCGTCAATAGAGGCTTCGAGATGAGTGGATACGCGCGAGACGGTGCGGTGTGGCATACGAGCGACCTGCCTATTATCAACACAGGAGGCCTTTTTGTAGAAGAGGGAGAAGTCCTGACAATCTCTCCAGGTACGGTGCTTAAGATGAGCCCGGGCACTTTCGTTCAAGTAGAAGGCACTCTTACTGCTCAGGGCACCAAAAGCCAGCCGATATACTTCACCTCTTTAAAGGACGATGCAGTGGCTCTAGATACCAATGGAGACGGGGCTGCTTCTTTGCCAAACATGACTGATTGGAACGGCCTGACGTTCCAGGCCGGTTCTGTCGGAAATGTTTCCCACACTATTATCAGATATTCTGGCAGATTTACTTCCTCAGGCAGAGCGGCTGTTTTTAATCTAGGCGGGGATCTTTTATTGGACAACATCACTTTCTCCAATAACTATCAGTATGATATTTACCAGAATACCGGCTCCTCCACAATCTCTCATACACTATTTTCGACAGGAATAAGTTATGCCATATTTAACGCAAGCACCACTGCACTAGACGCCAGGAATAACTGGTGGGGAACAGACGAGGGCCCTACAATCCCGTCAAATTTTACAGGCACAAACCCAAGAATCACCGAAAATGTCCTCTACGACCCCTGGATCCGCCGTGATCCTTCTCTGCCTAATCCCGTAATTATAGTGCCGGGGATAA